>CACBNQ010000016.1 GCA_902540655.1 uncultured Alphaproteobacteria bacterium
CATAATTCAAATCTTTTCTATGGAAAGATAAACTGGATAGTTTTAAACCTATCATCAATTTTGCTGCTAGATTAGCTAGCGGTATTCCAGTCGTTTTAGATATAAATGGAATTGTTCTGCTTGCCCGTGGATTTACCTCCAATACAAATATATCACGTTCTTTTATGGCAAATTGAATATTCATTAACCCTATTACGTCCAATTCTTTGGCAAGAAGAGAAGATTGATATTTTATTTTCTCAATTATGTCCTTTCCAAGAGAGTGTGGTGGTAGAGAGCAGGCACTATCTCCAGAGTGAACACCTGCCTCTTCGATATGCTCCAAAATCCCTGCAACAAAACAATCTTCTCCATCGCTGATTAAGTCTACATCAACCTCTATCGCAGCACCCAAATAGCTATCTAACAAAAGCGGAGTTTTACTGCTAATTTCTATATTTGACTCTAAATATTTATTTAATTGCATTGGGTCATGAATTATTTCCATTGAGCTACCCCCTAAGACAAAAGAGGGTCTAGCAATTATTGGATAAGTGAGGGACTCAGCAGCCTTTATGGCATTTGATTTTTTACCAACGGTAGTATTTTCAGGTTGTTTCAGTTTTAACTTTTCAATGACTTCTTTGAA
Organism: uncultured Alphaproteobacteria bacterium; assembly: GCA_902540655.1. Classification (GTDB taxonomy): domain Bacteria; phylum Pseudomonadota; class Alphaproteobacteria; order Rhodobacterales; family Rhodobacteraceae; genus CACIJG01. The sequence goes on from CACBNQ010000016.1 coordinate 629, forward strand.
GAGTTTTCGATCTTCTGAAATATTTATGGATTTGGGTGTTGTTCCTAAAATTTTAATACCCCTTCTATCAAGATCATCGGCTAGTTTGAGCGGCGTCTGGCCTCCAAACTGCACAATTACCCCAATCAAATTGCCCTTTTTCTTTTCTTTCTCAATTATGTTCATTACTGACTCAAAGTTTAAAGGCTCAAAGTAAAGTTTGTCAGAGGTATCAAAGTCGGTGGAGACTGTTTCGGGATTACAATTAATCATTATAGTTTCAACGCCTTCTTCACTAAGCGAGAAACAAGCGTGACAGCAACAGTAATCGAACTCAATGCCTTGACCGATTCTGTTGGGACCACTGCCAAGAATTATTACTTTGTCTTTATTTGAGGATTGAGCTTCACATATTTGGTTAGTAAAAGTGGATAAGTCATAGGTAGAGTATAGATAAGCGGCCTCGGACTGAAATTCGCCACCACAGGTATCAATTCTCTTATAAACTGGGAGTATACCGTACTTTCGTCTCTTATCTTGAATATTATCCAAAGGAGTAGACAACAATTTAGCTATTATTTCATCACTAAACCCTCTAGACTTTGCCTCGCTCAAGACCTCCTGAGTTATATCTGGGCCAGAGCTTGAAATACTTTTTTCAAATAGAATAAGTTCCTCGATTTGATTTAAAAACCATTTGTCTATTCTTGTTATTTCGTATATTTCATCAGTAGTGAAACCAATTCTGAAAGCTTGCCCAATAAGAAATATTTTCTCAGGAGTATTTTTGGATAATTTTTTGTAAAGCGTAGGTTTATCCATATTGGTATGAATAATCGCAAGCCCAGAAGTTTTATTTTCAAGAGAGTTCAAAGCTTTTTGCAGACTTTCTTGGAATGTTGCCCCGATAGCCATAACCTCTCCAACCGATTTCATTGAAGTACCAAGCTCGTTAGATATCGACGGAAATTTTTCAAATGCGAAACGAGGTATTTTTGTAACAACATAATCGATCGTTGGCTCGAAGCTCGCCGGAGTAGTTTTTGTTATATCATTCTGCAACTCATCAAGTGTGTAGCCTATGGCTAGTTTCGCGGCAACTTTAGCTATTGGGAATCCTGTTGCTTTCGATGCAAGGGCAGATGATCTAGACACACGGGGGTTCATTTCAATAATTAGCATTTCTCCATTTTGTGGATTTACTGCCCATTGAACATTAGACCCACCAGTTTCAACACCGACCTCTTTCAAAACCTCTAAAGAGTTGTTACGCATTTTCTGAAACTCTTTATCGGTAAGTGTCATCGCCGGTGCTATGGTTATGCTATCACCTGTATGGACACCCATAGGGTCAAAGTTTTCAATAGAGCAGACTATAATGGCATTGTCATTTTTATCTCTTATTACTTCCATCTCAAATTCTTTCCAACCTAGGAGGCTTTGATCGATAAGAATTTGATTAGCTGGGGATGCGTCTAAACCATTCATACAAATTTCTCTGAAGTCATTTTCGTTATAGGCAACTCCGCCACCTTTGCCTCCCAAAGTAAAACCGGGGCGAATCACTGCGGGCAAGCCAATTATATCTAATGCTTTTACAGCTTCATCCAATGAATTAGCAATTTCAGATTTTGGGCTCTTAATTCCAATACTTTCCATTGACTGTTTGAAGAGTTTTCGATCTTCCGCTTTCTCTATTGCATCCCTATTAGCTCCGATAAGCGCAACATTATAATCCTTCAGCGTCCCTGCCTTATCCAACTCGATCGCAATATTAAGTGCTGTTTGTCCACCCATTGTTGGCAAAATAGCATCTGGTTTTTCTATGTTAATAATTTTCTCTATTACTTCTGAATTTATTGGTTCTATGTAGGTAACATCGGCAAGTTCTGGATCTGTCATAATTGTGGCGGGATTTGAATTAACTAAAATTACTCTAAGACCTTCTTCTTTGAGTGCCTTACATGCTTGAGCACCGCTGTAATCAAACTCGCAAGCCTGTCCAATAACTATGGGTCCTGCTCCGATAATTAAAACTGACTTAATATCAATTCGTTTTGGCATTTAAATTTTTTCTTTAATTCGTGAAACTATAAGTGTACAAGAATTTATAAACATAATCCTTTTTAAAACTGTCACTAATAAAATCAATAAGTTTTTGGTTAGTGAATAGGTAGAATAGATGCATTTGTACAGATCACATAACTGTAATGAATTACGAGCAGGAAATGAGGGGGAAATCGTAAAGCTTTCTGGTTGGGTACATAGAGTACGTGATCATGGAGGCGTACTTTTCATTGACCTAAGAGATCATTTTGGTCTTACCCAAGTTTTAGCTGATCCTGATAGTCCCGTTTTTAAAGATGTAGAAAATGTGAGAGCAGAGTGGTGCATATCAATAGAAGGAACTGTGAGAAAGAGAGATAGTTCTTTAATAAATGAAAAATTGCCCACAGGGGAGATTGAGGTTTTCATAGCAAAAATAAATATTTTAGGGGCTTCGGAGGAACTTCCTTTACCTGTTTTTGGAGATCTTCCATATCCAGAAGAAACAAGACTAAAGTATCGTTTCCTCGATTTAAGGAGGGACGGAATACACCAGAATATTATATTGAGATCAAAGATAATCGAGTTTGTACGAAAAGAGATGTGGGAAAACGGTTTCAACGAATTTCAAACGCCAATAATTTCATCATCTTCTCCGGAAGGAGCACGAGATTTTTTAATTCCCTCACGATTACATCCTGGAAAGTTTTATGCGCTACCTCAAGCTCCTCAAATCTACAAGCAGCTGATAATGGTTGGTGGCTTTGATAAATATTTCCAGATTGCACCATGCTTTCGAGACGAAGATCCTAGATCGGATAGATCTCCAACTGACTTTTATCAACTAGATATAGAGATGTCTTTTGTCGAGGAACATGATGTATTTCAATTGGTAGAAAAAGTATTTGTCAGACTCTTTGAAAATTTTTCGGACTCCTATGCAGTAAATAATAACTTTCCTATCATTAGCTTTGGCCAATCTATGGAATGGTATGGTACTGATAAACCAGATTTAAGAAATCCAATAAAAATGATGGATGTTTCCGAGTTTTTTGTTTCTTCAGGGTTTAAAATCTTTGCCGATATTTTGACGAAAGATGGAACACAGATCAAAGCAATACCAGCAAAAGGTGGAGGCAGTAGGAAATTTTGTGACAGAATGAACAAGTTTGCGCAAGAGCAAGGACTACCGGGTATGGGCTATATCTTTTGGCGGTCAGATGATAGTGGTAATTTAGAAGCAGCAGGACCGATAGCAAAAAACTTAGGCGAGGAAAAGACAGAAAAATTAAGAAATTTTCTCAGTCTTGATAAAGGAGATGCAGCCTTTTTCTTGGGTGGTGTACCTGCCCATTTTAATGATATTGCCAGCAAGGCGAGGGACATCGTTGGAACAGAACTAGACATTACAAATTCAAAGTCTTATGAGTTTTGTTGGATCACTGATTTTCCAATGTATGAAAGAGATACAGAGACAGGAAAAATTGAGTTTTCACATAACCCTTTTTCGATGCCTAAGACTGATTTATTGAGTGAAGATATTGATCCTTTGAGTGTATTGGGGATGCAGTATGATTTATCGTGTAATGGGTATGAGATTTTGTCTGGCGCAATTAGAAATCATAAACTAGAGAACTTGTTTAAGGCGTTTGAAATTGCGGGCTATACAAAAGAGGAGGTTGAGAGCCAGTTTTCAGGTTTAGTAAATGCTTTAAAATATGGTGCTCCACCTCATGGAGGATGTGCTGCTGGCATCGATAGGATAGTAATGCTTTTGGCTAAGGAAGATAATATAAGGGAAGTTATTATGTTTCCTATGAACCAAAAAGCAGAGGACCCTATGCTTGGATCCCCCAGAAATCCAACCGTAGAGCAGTTAGATGAACTTAAATTAAAAATAATCGATCACGATCTATAAATTTTTTTAATAGAATAGATTGATTACTAAACAGGTTGGTATCCAAAGAATAATAGATACTATCGTGGTAATAGAAAACTTGCGTTTGAGATTAGGATTTACTGGAGATGAAGGTGCGGTCCCTTCAATGATATTTCTCTCATCATTTTGGGTGGTAACATTTATAGGTAAAATGATAAATAAAATAATAAACCAGTAAACTGATAATAGTACTATTGCAGATGTTATTGTCATTGTTTGACTTCCTCTAACTCGATGAGAGTGCCATTAAAATCCTTAGGGTGCAGAAAAATTACTGGATTACCATGCGCACCAATTTTAGCTTCTCCATCGCCTAATACAGTTGCTCCATCTTTTTCTAGGCTTAAAATAGCACTATTTATGTCCTTTACTTCAAAACAAATGTGGTGTATCCCGCCTTTTTTATTCTTCTCAAGAAAGTTTTCTATTGGGCTTTTTTCTCCCAGTGGTTCTAGCAATTCTATCTTGGTATTTGGTAATTCAATAAATACTACCTTAACGCCATGATCTATTTGATCGATGGGAGAACTTATTTTTACTCCCAGCATATTTTTATAGGTTTTTACAGCCTCATCTAATTTGGGTGTTGCTATAGCGATATGGTTCAGTTTTCCAATCATTTTTACACTTTCTTATTATAGTTTTTCAAAAAATTTTTATAGATATTTTTTAGCAAAACAATATCATCGACCTTAGTATTTTCATTAATTTGGTGCATAGTATCGCCAACTAAACCAAATTCTACAACTGGGCAGTATTCCCATACAAATCGAGCATCTGATGTGCCGCCTCCAGTGGAAAGTTTACAATTTACACCTGCAATTTCTTTTATTGAAGTAGTTAAAAGCTCTGAAAGTTGACCTGGCTTAGTCAAAAAGCTTTCACCAGAACATTTATACTTAATTTCCAGATTCGCATTAGTTTCTTCATTATGCTTGGTGACAAGCAAGTCTATTTTTTTTGTTAGCGATAAGCATGAATGCTGATCGTTAAAACGCACGTTAAAGTTAGCATAAGAATTCTCAGGTATAATGTTCAATGCTTCATTTTTTGTATCGATCGTTGAGATGTTTAAGCTAGAGGGCTCAAAAAAATCGCTACCTTCATCTAGCTTAAGGGATTTTAATTTGCTGAGAAAGTGAATTAGTGCTTCGACTGGGTTAATTGCTTTGTCAGGATAAGCTATATGACCCTGCTTTCCTTTACAAACAATAAATCCGCTTAACGAACCACGTCTACCAATTTTTATGGTATCGCCTACCAACTTGGAGGAGGTAGGCTCACCAACGAGACAGTGGTCAAAAGCTTCGTTATTTTTAACAGCCCACTTCAAAAGTTCTTTTGTGCCGTATTCAGCGTGACCTTCCTCATCACTCGTGATTAATAGCACGAAAGAACATCTAAGCTCTTCTTCCTCAATGATTTCTTTAAGCGCAATAAGGAACGCTGCAACAGAAGATTTCATATCTACTGATCCTCTACCAAAAATTCGATCGTTCCTAATATCACCACTGAATGGATCGCTATCCCATAAACTTTCCTCTCCTGGTGGTACTACATCTACATGCCCATTGAAGGCCAGTGTTCTTTTGAAACCTGACTTTGGAGACCACCGGGCGAAAAGGTTTGTTACGCCTTGGGTGGAGAAAACCTTTGTTTGGAAACCTAACTGCTCAATAAATGAAGAAATAAATTCTAGAGACCCACCGTCGTCTGGAGTAATTGACCTAAAACTAATAAGTTTTTTTGTCAATGCTATAGGATCATCTATCAATTTGGTCATGATTAGTCTCGTAATAAATCATTTATAGAAGTTTTACTTCTTGTTTTTTCATCGACCTGTTTCACTATTACCGCGCAATAAAGGTTTACTCCTCCTTTAGATGGAATAGAACCTGAGACAACCACGGAGTAGGAAGGTATTTCTCCATATGTTGTTTCACCAGTTTCTCTATTAAATATTTTTGTAGATTTTCCAAGAAACACACCCATGCCTACTACAGCTCCCTCTCTGACAATACAGCCTTCTACAATTTCGGACCTTGCTCCAATAAAGCAATTATCCTCGATAATAGTAGGCGATGCTTGCATAGGCTCTAATACACCTCCTATTCCCACTCCACCTGAAAGGTGAACATTTTTCCCTATCTGAGCACAAGATCCAACCGTTGCCCAAGTATCAACCATTGTCCCACTATCAACATACGCACCAAGATTTACAAATGAGGGCATTAGAACAACATTTTCACCAATGAAGGCTGATGCTCTAACTACCGAGTTAGGAACGGCTCGAAAATTCTTCTTTTTCCACTCAGTTTCACTCCAGTCTTTAAACTTGCTATCCACTTTATCCCACCAGGATGAATTTTGTGGCCCGCCTTTTTGTAATTCCATTTCTCTAAGCCTAAAACTTAATAGAACTGCTTTTTTTGTCCATTGATTCACCACCCATTCACCTGAGGCCTTTTTTTCTGCGACTCTCAAAGTACCGTTCCCTAGTAGATTTAAAGTTTGTTCAACAGCCTCTTTAGTTCTCCCAACTGTTTTTTCATTTATTTCGTCTCTGCTCTCCCATGAGGTTTCGATGACGTTTTCCAGTTCTTTATTTTCCATAGTATTTCCTTCAATTATTATTCATATTTTAAAAAAAATTCTCTTATTTCACTTTGCTGTAAGGGATGAAAGTTGTCATCAGATACCGTTAAAATGCGCATTTCACCTTTTTTATCTTTCCAAAAAGTCATGCCCTCCAAATTGTCAAACTGATTAGCCGTTGAGGTAAAAACAATTATTGGCTCTGTATTATCAAACTTATCTAAAGAAATTAACCTAAATCTTGTTTTAAAACCTTGGGTCCATGAGAATTTGCGTTCCAGTATCAATAAAAGACCCATAGGTAAAATCTCTGCGTCGGTAACTAGAAAGTTGTCCTCTATTTTTACATATTTGATAATTTCCCATTTATTATTTTGTAATCTGAAAATCGGGACATCGGAAATGCCTAAGGGAGGTTTTTCTGGTATAGCGATCAAGCGATTTTCATTATCAATTGCTAGAGCCTCTATACCCTTATTCACAGATAGTTTTCTGAACATTGGATGTTTAGGAACAAAGATACCTTTGCCCTCAACTTCTGTATGCATCATTATTCTGTGATTTGACTCAAAAGAAATATAATAATTATTGTTTGCATCCATGGCAATTGACTCGCTGTCTGTATTACGACCATTTAAATGCTCGCCCTTACTAGACAATATTCGGCCCTTTTTTATTACCGAATATCCGGTTAGAAAGTCATCATCATCACGACGCAATTGCAGAACAAAAAAAAATGACTTATCAGTGACAACTAAAGCCTCGGTCCCCGCATTCTTAATTAAAAGGCCAGAAAACCCACCATAATCTTTTTCGTTTCTGTCAATATTCAAAAAACCAACTTGTTCTAACTTCCATTTTTTAACATCAGCCTCAAGTGTGGATATCGCTCCAAAAAGAATGATTAGGATAAAAACAATGTTTTTCATTGCGCTAAATTCTTAACATTTACAAAACGAAGTAAATACCACCCTATAAACAATAAAATAATAATCGGCACTAAACCGATTTGCTGTGACCCACTCGCTAAAGTGAACCAAGTAATTAGAGCCGGAGCTAAAAATGCTGTTGCCCTGCCTACAAGGGCGTAGAGTCCAAACGTTTCGGTTATCTGTTTTTCGTCAACTAAGAAAATTAATAATGTGCGGGACGCAGATTGGATAGGTCCACTCACAAACCCAAGTAAGCCTCCAGCTATATAAAATATTATATCTGGAGTATTTGACTTGGGGTCCAAAGGTAATCCGTAGAATTCTGATCTACTTAACCCAAATATCACAAGTGTAACAATTAGAAGTCCTCCAAGCATAATACTAACACAAAATTTAGAGCCATACTTGCTGTCCAAAGTTCCACCCCAATACGCTCCAATAGTGCCAGTTGCTGCTGCTAAAATTCCAAAAATACCGAGTTGCACGGTACTCATCTCTAATACGCCCGCTGCATAGATTCCACCAAAGAAAAAAATTCCATTCATAGCATCCCTGTAAAACATTGAAGCCACTAAAAACCAACCTAAAGAAGGTTGATTTCTTAAGTTAACAATATTTATAAATAGGTGTTTAATCGCTTTTTTTACATTTAGTTGAGTTGGTGTTGTCATCTTTACGTCGGGTACGAACACAAAAAATGGAATCATGAATAAAACATACCAAAAGGCTGTCAATGGCCCTACAACTCTGGTACCCTCTCTGTCAGCAGCGTCTAATCCCAGTGCCGGATTGCTACCTAGTAATGTAACCCCATTTTCTTGTTCAACGAATAGGCCCAACATTATTACAAGAGATACTAGTCCACCTAAGTAACCTAGTCCCCATCCCGCTCCTGATAGTTTGCCAAGCTTATCTGGTTTCTCAAGACTTGGCATCATAGCATTGGTGAAAACTGTCGAAAAATCGGCCGCAATAAAACCAACAGTATATGCAAATAAAACCCAGAATGTATTCTCGAGGTTTGGCTCGGCATACCACAAAGAAAAAGTGGAAATTACAAAAAAGACAGAAAATAATAAGATCCACGGCTTTCTTTTCTGAGTTTGATCTGCCAGCGCCCCTAAAATCGGCGAAAAGATAGCAACAACTATGCCAGAAACTGTCACGGCCATCCCAATTAATGCTTGACCTTCAACAGGGTTTTCTGCCACCGCCTGCACAAAATACGGTCCAAATATAAAAGTGGCAATCAAAGTATGTATAGGTTGGCAAGCCCAATCGTACAGCATCCACGAGTATACCTTTAGCTTATTTTTCATTTATGGCCTGCAATTCGTTTATATTTTTGTGCTTTTATTTTATAAATTATTAACTATCTTTACAATGTAATACAATTTTTATGGGAGTTTATTTTTGGTATCGTTACTTCAAATTGTTCACATGTTACTGGATGTGTTGAAGTACATCATTATAGCTCAAATTGTTTTAAGTTGGCTCATAAACTTCAATATTCTTAACATTCATCAGCCACTTATTAATCATATTTGGCGTGGCATAAACCAAGTATTAGAGCCGTTGTATGGTCCGATAAGACGTCGGATGCCCTATACTGGTGCCATCGACTTTGCTCCTTTGATTGTTTTTATAGCCATTTTAGCACTACAAATAATTATAAGAAACAACATTGGAAACTTCTATTAGTCTTTTTTATTCCTTCGCGCCAGTTCGCGTAGGCGAAGTGCTTTAAGCTTTATGAATCCTTCTGCATCACCTTGATTATAGTAACCTTCGTCGTCCTCAAAAGTTACTAATTGTTTGGAGTATAAACTCTTTGATGATGATCTGCTTACAACGTGAGTGCTTCCCTTGTACAATTTCATTTTTACAGTTCCTTCGACACTATCCTGGCTTTTATCAATTAGGGTCTGTAAGAGATCTCTTTCGGGGGTAAACCAAAGACCATTATAAATTAACTCAGCGTATCTTGGCATTATGTCGTCTTTCAGATGTGCAGATCCACCATCTAGCGTTAGGCTTTCAATTGCTCTGTGAGCTTGTAAAAGTATAGTTCCTCCTGGTGTTTCATAAACACCTCGCGATTTCATTCCCACAAATCGATTCTCTACTAAATCGAGCCTTCCTATTCCATGCAGTCTACCAAGATCATTAAGTCTCCTGAGTAAGTTCGCAGGTGAGTATTCTTTGTCATCAATTTTTATTGGATCTCCATTCTTAAAGCTGATTCTTATGTAATCGGATTTATCAGGTGCTTTTTCTGGATCATTTGTCCTCTGATATACATACTCTGGAGCTTCATCTTCTGGATTTTCCAAAATTAAACCTTCTGAAGATGTATGTAATAAATTAGCATCCACTGAAAAAGGGGGTTCCCCTACTTTATTTGCAGCAATAGGAATTTGGTGCTTTTCGGCAAAGTCGATTAAATTTGTCCTGCTATTGAGGTCCCATTGTCTCCAGGGTGCAATAATTTTTATATCCGGATTAAGAGAGTACGCTGCCAATTCAAATCGTACCTGATCATTTCCTTTTCCTGTAGCACCGTGACTAATTGTTTCTGCACCGATAATATCAGCAATTTCTATCAACCTCTTTGAAATAAGCGGCCTTGCAATTGATGTTCCCAGCAAGTATTGACCTTCGTAAACTGTATTGCATCTAAACATCGGGAAAACATAGTCTTTAACGAACTCCTCAGTTAGATCTTCAATAAAAATATGTTCTGGTTTAATTCCGAGTAAGAGAGCTTTATCTCGTACAGCCTCTAGTTCCTCACCTTGCCCAAGATCAGCTGTAAAACAAACGACCTCATAGTCTAACTCAGTTTGAAGCCACTTCAATATAACCGAGGTGTCAAGCCCGCCAGAGAAAGCAAGAACTACTCTTTTCTTTTGTGCCATGTATGGAGTCCTTTCCTTACAACAATTTCTGTGATTGACAGTGTTTGTCTATCTATCCAAACTTAGAACACAGTTTTTAAATTGTGTAAAACATTATAAACAAGATTAGAAAGGTTTACCATGATTGAAAAAATCACCTCATTTAATTTTAATACCACGCCTAGAATTATTTACGGTCCTAACGTGGCAAAAGACGCGGATCCATTTTCTAAATTAATGGGTAATAGAATTCTTCTCGTCACTGATAAAGGGTTAACCCAGTTAGGACTTTATGAGGATTTGCTTAAAAATCTTGAAAATTATGATGCAAAAGTAAGGGTATTTGATGACGTAGAGGCGGATCCATCATTAAAAACTTTGGAAAAGGCAATAAATTTTGGAAAAGAAATAGCTTGTACTGGGGTAATAGGATTTGGCGGAGGTTCTTCAATGGATGTTGCCAAGCTAACGGCTTTAGTTTTAGGATCAGGAGAAAACTTAGAAAGCGCATGGGGGGTAGGGAACGCTAGAGGCCCGAGATTACCGCTATGTTTAATACCGACCACTGCTGGAACTGGGTCCGAGGTTACTCCTGTTTCAATTATCACCGTGGATGGTGATGAAAAAAGGGGGGTTTCTTCGCCTATTATCCTTCCCGACTTCGCAGTATTAGATCCTGTTCTAACCTTAGGCTTGCCGGCAGCAACCACTGCCGCCACCGGAATTGATGCAATGGTGCATGCAATCGAAGCCTATGCATCAAAAAATAAAAATAACAATCCTATGTCTGGCATCCTTGCAAAAGAAGCATTGGTGCTATTGGGGAGCTCAATTAAAATGGCTGTCTCTGACCCAAAAAACTTAGAAGCAAGAGGAAAAATGTTACTTGGATCAATGTTAGCTGGAATGGCTTTTGCAAATTCTCCTGTAGCGGCAGTCCATGCTCTAGCTTATCCACTTGGGGGGAGTTTTCATATAACCCATGGATTATCAAATGCTCTTGTACTTCCAGGAGTGCTACGGTTCAATGCAGTAGATGTATGGGCAGCTAAAAAATATGCAGAGCTTTATCCTTTTCTTTTTCCAAGCGAAGAGATAGGGAATAATGACCAAACGAATGCATCTTTATTTATCGAAAAACTGAGTGATTTATCTAAAGAGTTGGGACTACCCCAGAAATTACGAGATGTTTCAATTCCTGAAGATGCCTGTGCGTCAATGGCTAAAGACGCTATGAAGCAAACCAGATTGTTGGTAAATAACCCCAGAGAGGTTACTGAACAAGATGCTTACGACATATATCACTCGATTTGGTAAGATTACGTGCGATTAGCATATAGCCGTTTTGGAGAAGGTAACGCGAGGAATGTCGTTATTCTGCATGGACTTTTAGGATCGAAAAGAAATTGGTTTGGTATTGGAAAATCACTTTCAGATCTTGGCTTCCACGTTTGGCTTATTGATCTGAGAAATCATGGTGATTCTGAATGGAGTGATAAGCATTCTTATTTCGATCTGGCAGAGGACGTTAAAAAACTTCTTGAAGAACAAGGAATAGTTAATAGCTCCCTGATAGGGCATTCAATGGGTGGCAAGGCTGCGATGGTTTTAGACAAACTCTATCAGGGTTTTATATCAAAGTTAGTTATAGTAGATATAGCACCCGTAACCTATGCGCCAAATTTTGAAAATTTTTTAAAAACTTTATCTTCGCTTGATCTTGGCAGGTTCAACACGAGATCTGAAATTGATACAAAGCTTTCTGAATATTTCGAGGAAGTCAGTTTTAGATCTTTTCTGATGCAAAACTTAAAGATGGACGAAAAAAAAAGTTTCTATTGGCGTGTTAATTTAACATCTTTAATTAGGAATTCTGTCGCCATTAGTGAGTTTCCAGTCATAAATGGTGTCTCTAATACCGAGGCTCTTTTCTTATATGGTGAATTATCAGAATATTGTGTAATGGAGCATAAAGATACAATAAAAGAAAGTTTCCCATTGAGTGAATTTGCTCCTGTAGCTAAAGCTGGGCACTGGGTTCATGTTGAAAAACCTATAAAATTTCTAGAAATAGTTACAAAATTTATAAAATCGGATTAATATCTATTATTATGGATCAAAGAACATGGATGATTATTTAGTAAAATCGATAAACAACTATCCTGTTAAAGAAGGCTTGGCACGAACTAAAGAGCAAGTCCATTTCTTTATCAAATTCGAAGGGAAAAAATACCCTATTTCTTTTTTTGATGAGAATTTTTTAGAAGTCGAAACAAGTATCGTTCCAAAGTTGCGGGGATTAGTGGATATCTACAAGCTTGATGAATTCTTTGCTCAGGGTTTATTAGTCATGATGGAAAGCAATGAGTATATCACCAAGTATGAATATAAAAGGTATACTCCTTCAAAGACAACGCAACCCTCCGATTACGTATTGCAAGGTATGTGTAAAGGCTGAGAGGACTTAAAGCTCACATTGCTAGAAAAAAATAATCAAAGGGTATATGTGAATGGGGAATTCTTTTCAAAAAAAGAAGCTAGTATCTCAGTATTTGACAGAGGTTTTTTATTCTCTGACTCTGTTTACGAAGTAACTGCTGTTCTTGACGGCAAGTTAGTAGACTGGAAAGAGCATTTTGCCAGACTTATTAGATCACTGGGTCACTTGAACATTGAAAATAATTTTCAAGAAGAAGACTTTTATCAAATTCAAAGAAAATTAATAAACGAAAATCAGCTAAAAGAGGGGCTTTGTTATGTTCAAGTCACAAGGGGCGTTGCAGAGAGAGACTTTAATTTTGCAAAAAAGTCATTATTACCCACCGTAGTAATATTCACCCAAGAAAAGCAAATTTTAAAGAATGCAGCTAGCAAAGTGGGCGTAAAAATCATAACAGTGCCTGACGATAGGTGGCGAAGAAGAGATATAAAGACTACTCAACTTCTTGCGCAATCATTAGCAAAAACTTATGCAGTCCAAGAAGGTGTGGATGATAGCCTACTTGTTCAAGGTGGCTTCATAAATGAGGGCTCATCAAGTAATGTATTCATTTTTAAAGGCGAAAGAATTATTACACCAAGTTTGTCAAATGATATCCTGGGAGGTATTACTAGGTCTTCTATAATAAAATTTTGTCATATAAATAATATCGAAATCAAGGAGCAAAAGATCAACATTGACGATTTGATGAATGCAAAAGAGGTTTTTCTTACCTCAGCTACTGGTTTCGTGCTTCCCGTTATTGAAGTAAATGGAAGACGTGTGGGAAATGGATTAGTTGGAGATACGGTTAAAAAAATCCAGAACATATATATAGAACAGATTAAAGCAAAACTTTCCTAGATTTGATAAATCAAGTCACTTCTGGAACTTTTTTTTCCAGTCATTATAAGGCATACCATAAACATACTCTTGAGCCTCCTCGACTGATAAGGCCTCATCCGACTCTCTAGCAGCCTCATGCATCCATTTGTACAAACAATTTCTACAAAACCCTGTTAAGTTCATTATGTCTATATTTTGTACTTCAGTTCTACTCTGCAAATGAGAGATTAATCTTCTGAAAGTTTGGCTTTCAATTTTTTCTATGTTTTTAATATTCATTTATCTCGCTCATAAATTAAAAAAAAGTTTTCTATTTTTTATAATTCTTTATTCTACAAAAAAAACAAAAATATCGAGCATATAAATGAAAAAGCAACTTCATAGAAACCGTAAGGTAAAAATAGTAGCTACTCTGGGTCCTGCCTCAGGCACTAAATTGGAAATTAGAAAAATGTTTTTAGCAGGGGCAGATATTTTCAGATTAAATATGTCCCATGGTGATCACTCAGCTGTGGAAAAGAGACATAATATCTTAAGAGATTTAGAGAAAGAATTTTCGAGACCAATTTGTATTCTGGCCGATCTACAGGGCCCAAAGCTGAGATGTGGTGATTTTAAGGGTGCAAAGTCTAGTTTAGAAGCGGGACAAAAGTTTTGTTTTGATCTAATAGAAAGGCTGGGAAATAAAGAACGAGTTTATCTACCACATCCTAAGATATTCCAGTCAGTAAAAACGGGAGATAAGCTACTGATTGATGATGGTAAAGTTGCTATGCAAGTAAATAAAGCATCAGAAAAGAAAATAGAGTGCACTGTTTTGAATGATGGGATTATTTCAGACAAAAAAGGGGTTAATTGCCCGGATAGTATTATAGACCTCGCTCCTTTAACAGAAAAAGATAAGCAAGACTTGGAGTTTGTTTGTGGTCTTGGAGTAGACTGGATTGGACTATCCTTTGTACAGAGAGCGAAAGATATAGTCAGTGTAAAAAAGTTATTAAAGGGAAGAGCAGGCATTATTGCAAAAATTGAGAAACCTGCTGCAGTAAGAGTTTTTGACTCGATTATTGATTCTGCAGATGGAATTATGGTGGCACGGGGAGACCTTGGTGTTGAATTGCCAATTGAAGCGGTCCCACCTATTCAGAAAAAACTAGTAATGAAATCACGTCAAATGGGAAAGCCTGTAATCGTAGCAACACAGATGATGGAAAGTATGATTCATTCGACTACACCAACCCGAGCTGAAGTTTCGGATGTCGCGCAGGCAATATATGATGGCGTAGATGCAGTAATGCTGTCCGCCGAAACAGCAATAGGCATTCATCCAGAGAAAGTTATAGAAGCAGTAGATAAAATCGCCGTTGAAACTGAAAAAGACCCTTTGTACTTCCAAAACTTGGAAACCTCGAGATCAGTTTCGAAAGAAGGAGTTTCAAATGCAATAACTGTTGCTGCGAGAGAGGTAGCTGATAACATAAAAGTGAAGGTTATTTGTTGCTTTACTCATGGTGGAACAACAGCTGAGCTTGCATCTAGGGAAAGACCTCGAGCACCAATAATCGCACTAACTCCATATACAGAAACAGCAAGGAAACTAACCTTGTTTTGGGGGTTGCATTGCGCGGTTACCACACCTGTAGATCGATTTAAGAGGGCAGTAATGAATGCTGTTAAAGCAGCTAAGTTATTTGACTTTGCTTCAGGGAAAGATCTAATCATTGTTATTGCAGGTGTGCCATTCAATACACCTGGATCAACAAACATATTGAGGGTGGTGTCTTTAGAAGAAAACTTTGATGATTTTTGAGAAAAATATAAAGAAATGCTTGTATAGTTATTAGAATATCCCTATAAACACGTTGAAAACGTGTGTAGAGAAAACTAAATGCCTAAGATGAAGACAAAATCAGGTGCTAAAAAGCGATTTAAAGTGACGGCGTCCGGGCGCGTGAAGTCTGCCCAGGCAGGTAAAAGGCACGGTATGATAAAAAGATCGAGCAAATTTATACGAAACGCGAGAGGCACAACAACTTTGTGTAAGGCAGACGCAAATATTGTTAAATCTTATATGCCTTATTCTAGGTAGGAGGATTAATAGTTGACCAGAGTTAAATCAGGAGTGGTAACGCACGCGAGACATCGGAAGGTGGTAAAGGCGGCTAAAGGCTACTATGGCGCAAGAAGTAGGAACTTTAGAACAGCTAAACAAGCTGTAGACAGAGCTATGCAGTACGCGACCAGAGATCGTAAGGTTAGGAAGCGTGTTTTTAGAGCGCTCTGGATACAGAGATTGAACGCGGCTGTTAGGCAAATAGACAGCAATCTCAATTATTCGAAGTTTATACATGGACTGGATAAAGCTGGCATCAATCTTGATAGAAAAGTTCTAGCAGACATTGCTGTACATGACCCAAAAGCCTTTGGACAGATAGTATCTCGTGCGCAAGGCGCGCTAAACTAGTAACATGACCGATTTCATTCGGTACAAAATGTTCTTATGATAAATCTTAGATCTGTCTATGGAAATTTCGTTAGAAAATAGCAAGTATTTAGGGCTAGTTAAAAATGCTCAGTCGGTTAATGATCTTGAACAGGTTAGGATCAAGCTTCTTGGTAAAAAGGGGGAGATATCTAACCTGTTAAGATCATTAGGTCAAATGGAAGCTAAAGAGCGACAAATAAAATCTCCAGAGTATAACAATCTCAAGCAATCTCTGGAGGAGGCTATCAAAGAGAGAAGAGAAATCTTACTGAATAAGGAGATTGAAGCCAGAATGGATGCGGAATGGCTTGATATCTCTCAAGACCCCAGAGAGATGAATTCAGGCCTGATGCACCCTGTAAGCAGAGTTACAGAAGAAATCATATCAATTTTCTCAGACCTGGGATTTTCTGTGGCTGAAGGACCCCAAATTGAGAGCGACTGGTACAATTTTGATTCACTAAATATTCCTCCGGATCATCCAGCTCGTCAGGAGTTTGATACTTTTTATATCGATCCCGGTGATGAGAGCATTAAGGAAAATGGTTCACTTAACGTACTTAGAACGCATACTAGCCCAGTACAAGTAAGATTCATGGAAAAAAACGGAGCACCTTGTAAAATTATCGCACCTGGACGGGTATATAGATCGGATTACGATCTCACCCATACACCAATGTTTCATCAGATTGAAGGTTTAGCGATAGGTGAAGATATCTCTATGTCAAACTTAAAATGGGTTTTGGTTGAGTTTTGTAAGGCTTTTTTTGAACTAGATAGTATAGAACTTAGATTTCGCGCCAGTCATTTCCCCTTCACGGAGCCATCCGCAGAAGTTGATATAAGGTGTTCCTGGGTTGAAAACTCATTAGTTGTTGGAAAAGGAGACGACTGGATGGAGATATTAGGTAGCGGAATGGTACACCCTAATGTCTTAGAGGCAGCTAACGTTGATAGTAAAAAGTTTCAGGGGTTTGCATTTGGAATGGGTATAGATAGGCTCGCGATGCTAAAGTATGGTATGCCTGATCTTAGATCATTCTTCGATAATGATATGAGATGGTTAAAACACTATGGCTTTGCGGCAGAAAAAAGTTCCAATCTCTATGATAAACTTAGTGGATAAACATTAGAGTGGAAGTTTTAATATGAAGTTTTCTTTTTCATGGCTTAAGGATTACCTGGAGACAGATATGTCTGCTGATGAAGTTGGGGACATTCTTACCGACACAGGATTAGAAGTTGAGTCCCTTGTAGACCCTAGAAAGCGTTTGGGGCAATTGTGCGTAGGAGAAATCTTAAAAGTTGAAAAACACCCAAATGCCGACAAATTGAAAGTATGTGACGTTGATTCAGGCACTGGAATATTAAAAATAGTTTGTGGAGCACCAAATGTTAAGAGTGGCATGAAAGTAGTGGTTGCAAAGCCAGGTGATTTTATACCTGGATTAAATATCAACCTAAAAGCCTCAAAGATAAGAGATATAAAAAGTGAGGGAATGATGTGTTCAGAAAAGGAATTAGAAATTTCAGATGAACACGATGGAATTATAGAGCTACCCTCTGAAAGTGAAGTGGGGACGCTGTTTTCCGAATTAGTTGGAGATGAAAAAATAATTTTTGAAATCGCGATTACCCCAAATAGACCTGACGCATTAGGTATTTATGGAATTGCTAGAGATCTCTCGGCTAGTGGTATCGGAAAATTACGTGTTAGCAAAATACCCAATGTTGAAGGAATTTTTAAGCCACATTTAAATATTAATTTGGAACAAGCGGTTTCTTCAAAAGAATGTCCTTTTTTCGTAGGCCGATATTTACGAAATGTACAAAATGGGGAGTCACCACAATGGCTCAGAAATCGTTTAATTAGTATTGGGCTTAATCCAATCTCAGTATTAGTTGATATTACAAATTATCTTACATTTGATAGAGCAAGACCTCTACACGTCTTCGACGCTGATAAACTCTCTGGTGGTTTAACGGTTAGAAGATCTTTTGAGGGAGAGAAATTTCATGCTCTTGATGATAAAATATATGAGTTAAATGAAGGAATGATTGTAATAGCAGATGAAAAAGAAATCATATCTCTTGGAGGCATCATAGGAGGTATGAAAAGTGCCGTGACGGACGAAACAAAAAATGTGTTGTTAGAGGCTGCTTATTTCGATCCAATATCAATAGCAGCAACAGGTCGGAAACTTCAGATAAATTCAGATGCTAGATATCGTTTTGAAAGAGGTGTTGATCCGAGCTTTACTTTATCTGGATCACATATTGCTACAAAGATGATTTTAGATTTATGTGGAGGCGAAGCTTCAGATATTATTATCGCGGGGTCAGTGCCATCTTTTGAGAAAAAAATTATTTTTGATCCTAAAAAAGTAAATCAATTGATAGGAATAGAAGTAAATAAGGCAAGACAACTTGAAATACTAAAGTCCCTTGGTTTTTCAGTAAAGGAAGTGGAAAACAAAGTTGAAATAATAGTTCCTGCCTGGAGACCAGATGTACATGGCGAGGTAGATATAATCGAAGAGGTCGCAAGGATAAATTCATTAGCAAACTTGCCCAGTATTCCAATGATCAGGAAAGAGGGGGTATTAAAACCTCTTTTAACAGACGGTCAAAGCAGGCAAAACCTAGCTAGAAGGGTCTGCACTTCTTTAGGTTATATGGAGTGCTTGTCATATAGCTTTATCGACAAGAAGTCAGTTGAACGATTTAGTGGCAAGTCAACAAAAGAAATTAGACTTATAAATCCAATTAGCAGTGAAATGACGCACATGCGACAGTCGCTTTTACCAGGCTTAATAAAAATAGTTGAGAAAAATCAGGCTAAGGGTATTAAAAGTCTAGCAATATTCGAACAAGGCTATTGTTTTGAGAGCAATCAAGTTGGCGATGAAACCTACCAAATTTCTGCAGTCTTGTCTGGCAGCAAAAGTAACTTCAATCTTTACAAGGAAATAAGACCTTTTGATATTTTTGATATAAAAAAAGATCTATTTAAATTATTAGGATATTTAAACCTGAAAGTGGACAGCCTTAAACTTGAAAGAGATGCTCCAGAATTCCTTCATCCAAAAAGGTCAGCCAAGGTTATGCTTGGAAATAAGATTGTGGCAATATTTGGTGAGGTTAGCCCACTCATTGCTAAAAATTACGCTATTAGAGAACGAATAAATTGCTTCACTATCTATCTAGATAATATACCTTTCCCAAAGAAAAAAAAGATTACGAGAGATGCTCTTATTTTGAGTAATTTGCAACCTATCGAAAGGGACTTTTCTTTCCTGATTGATGAAAAGACTGAATATGGAGCAGTAAAGAAAACTATTATTTCCTTGAAAAATCCTCTGATCGACAAAATAAATATTGTCGATGTCTTCCAAGGGGAAGTGGAAAAAGAGGAGAGAAAAAAGTCTCTTTCAATAAGGGTTAAATTTCAGCCTTTAGAGAAAACTCTTAATGACTCTGAGATAGAGAAAATGTGTAAGGATATAATTAGTGAAGTCAGTGAAAAAGTTAGTGGAATTTTAAAGTCATAACATATGTAATTAGTTATATTCGATCTTTATTATTTCATAGTGTTTGGTCCCTCCTGGTGTATTGACCTCCACTTCATCTCCTTCCTCTTTACCTATCAAAGCTCTGGCTAGAGGCGAATTTATGTTAAGCAGGCCTTTCTCTAGATCTGCTTCAGCCTCTCCTACGATTTGATACTCAACTTCTTTTTCTGTCTCCTCCAAAAATAAGGTTGTCTTAGCTCCAAATTTTATAGGACCATTAAGCTTAGAAACATCAATTACTTCTGCTAGCGATATTATAGCTTCCAACTCCTTTATTCTACCCTCAATGAACGATTGTTTTTCTCTTGCCGAATGGTATTCGGCATTCTCAGATAAATCACCTAATTCCCGCGCCTCAGATATAGCTTTAATAATATTTGGCCTATCATCCGCTTTAAGTTTACGTAGTTCTTCTTCGAGCCTACCGTAGCCGTTTTTGGTTAAAGGAATTTTTTCCATATTTTTTTCACGCTAAAAAAAATATAATAACATTTTATTTGTTTTTTTTACACCTTTATTCAGAAAAAACTATATGTTATTTAATTGATAACATCGTGAAAGTATTCTGAGGGTAAAAGGTAAGATATGAGAGAGAAAATTGACTATGATTTGGTTATTGTCGGGGGGGGGGCCAGCCGGTTTATCAGCTGCAATAAAAGCTAAGCAAATTGACCCCAAACTTAGTGTCGTTGTTCTAGAAAAGGGATCAGAAATAGGTTCGCATATTTTATCAGGAGCAGTTCTGGACACGTCAGGTATAGATTTGCTGATACCTGACTGGAAAGAAACTGACATCCCCATTCGTACAAAAGTTAGTGAAGATCTCTTTTACCTTTTTGGCCCAGCTGGGCAGGTCAAAATTCCTAATTTTTTACTTCCCCCGCTGATGAATAATCATGGAAATTATATCGTGTCTATGGGAAATGTGTGTCGGTGGTTAGCAGGGCAAGCAGAGAGCCTAGGCGTAGATATATTTCCGGGTATGGCCTGCAGCGATGTGGTTTTTGGTAGCGGTGGAGAAGTTATTGGAGTTATTGCTGGCGAATTCGGCTTAGATAAAGACGGAAATAAAACAGAGGGATATGAGCCTGGTATGGAAGTCTTAGGTAAGTATGTTCTACTTAGCGAAGGGGTAAGAGGCTCTTTAACTAAAATTCTTATTGAGAGATATAAATTAGATGCACAAAGCCAACCACAAAAATACGGGCTCGGAATGAAAGAGATTTGGGAAATAGACCCAAAATTTCATAAAGAGGGTAAAGTGCTTCACTCCATGGGATGGCCATTAGGAGGCAATGCAGGAGGGGGATCATTCTGCTATCATGCGGAAAACAATCAAATTTATCTAGGGTTTGTTGTTCACTTAAACTACGAAAATCCCCATGTCTTTCCATATATGGAGTTTCAAAAATTTAAGCATCATCCTATGATTAAGGAAATGCTTGAGGGAGGGAAAAGAATATCCTACGGAGCAAGGGCTATAACCGAAGGAGGATATCAGTCGATTCCGAAGCTTGCTTTCCCTGGTGGTTTAATACTAGGGTGTTCTGCAGGGCTGGTAAATGTTCCACGAATAAAGGGAAACCATAATGCAATGCTGTCTGGGATCACTGCAGCAGAGATAGCATGTAAAGCTATAAAAGAAGGCTTCCAAAATACTGAACTTAAGGAATATGATAAAGAGATAAAGGATGGAAAAGTTGGTTCAGATTTAAAGCCTGTGAAGAACGTTAAGCCTATTTGGTCTCGTTTCGGTTTATTAGCGTCATTGATAATTGGCGGAATAGACATGTGGATAGCAAACTTAAGCGGGATAAATATTTTTGGCACTTTGAAACATGGTAAAAGTGACGCAAAAAGCACCAAGCCTGCAAAAAACTTTAAAGTAATCGAGTATCCAAAGCCTGATGGAAAGATTAGTTTTGATAGACTTACAAATGTGAGCTTCTCTGGAACAAATCATGAGGAAAATCAGCCCTGTCATTTGTTTTTAAAAAATAAAAATATTCCGATAAAGAAAAATCTCCCATTATTTGCTGAGCCTGCTCAAAGGTATTGTCCAGCAGGAGTTTATGAAGTGCTTGAAAAACGTAAGAATTCTTTTTCGTTTCAAATAAACTCACAAAATTGCGTGCATTGCAAAACATGTGATATTAAAGATCCAAGCGAAAATATAACGTGGAAAACACCTCAAGGGGGAGATGGTCCTAATTATCCAAATATGTAGGTTAATTGGTATGCCTCTGCTTAAACCTTTAATTGTAGCTTTTTTTATACTCTGGCATTTTTCGGTCACCATTGTTCTAGCTAACTCGGGCTCATATATTGCCGGGCAATTTGCTGAGAAAGAAGGAGATTTTAAAAATGCCTCGTACTATTATATAGATCTCATTTCTAGAGGAGACTCTGAAAGAGAAATTATCACGAGAAGTGTTATATACGCAGCCTTAGCTGGAAATTTCGAAATTGCAACAGCAATATCACGAAAAATTGATGACCTTCAACTTAATTACCCTGTCGCAAATTTAGTTATTTTTGCTGAAGCTATAAAGAAGAGAGAAAAGTCAGAAATATTAAGAGCGTTCGAACGCCACAAGAAAAATTTTCCTGAGATTTTTAAGATAGTTACAGAATTTTGGATTTTGATTATTGATAACAAAAAAGACGAAGCTTTTCGTTTGATCAATTCAATAAGTATCAACAACGAAGCTCAACTTCAGATTATTAACTATAATCAACTATTAGCCTATGTGTATTTTAATAAATATGAGCAAGCAAAAACACTCTATGAAAATATGGAATTCAGTAATTTTCTTTTTGACTCGGAGTCTGCTTTAGCTCTAGTTAAATATTTTCAGAAAAATAAAGAAAGCGAAGTGTCTGAAAGCATAATAAGCAAGGCTCGGTCTGCTAGTAATAACGCGTATTACATACAAGCCTTCAAAAACAAGCTTTCTAATGGTGGGGTTAGTGACGCTATCAGAATAACCCCTTATAAGCAGATAGCTGAGGTATTCTTTAGATGGTCACAATCTAGCCAGCAAGGAGAGAAAAATATTATCAACAAGTCGTTTTACTTATCCCTTGCAAATTTTGCAGATCCGACTAGTTCATTCTTGAAATTTAATCTTGCCACCATACTGAGCGATACTGGGAATTACGGGTTATCCAAAGAAATTTTAGATAACTTTTCAAACGACGACGTTTTCTTTATGGATAGCATTGTTGAAAATTCCTTTGCTATTGAGCAACTGGATAGTAATAAGTCAGCATTAGAATATATTGAACAATTTATAATTGATGGATATGCTAATGCTAGGTTGTTGAAAACTTATGGTAGCCTGCAGCGGAGTATGAGCTTGTTTCAGGAAGCCATCAAGTCCTATACCAGAGCAATAGAAATTGCAAAAAGAGAGACGTTTACCGAGGCTATTTGGCCAATTTTATTCTTGAGGGGGATTTCATTCGAAAGGTCAAAGAATTGGGCTTTAGCTGAAACTGACTTTATAAGTGCCCTAGAACTGAGCCCAGATCAACCACAGATTCTCAATTATATGGGGTATAGCTTACTAGAACGGAAAGAGAAATTAGATCAAGCTTTGAGAATGATTATACTGGCAGCCGAGAAGTCCCCAGATAGCTATCATATAATTGACTCCTTAGGATGGGCATATTACAAAAAAGGAGATTTTGGAAAAGCCTTGTTATATTTAGAAAAGGCGATGGAAATTGAATCTACAGATCCAATAGTAAACGATCATCTAGGGGACGTCTTATGGATGTTGGGTAGAAAAAGGGAAGCTAAATTTCAATGGAAAAAGTCACTTTCGTTCAATCCTGAATCTGTGGATCAAAAAAATACAGAAGATAAACTAAAGTTCGGACTAAACGTAAGATAAAGAAGATTGGGATTGGTGATAGATATTACTAATGAAGAAAAGGGATGCGCCAAGATTAATCTTGCTCTTCACGTTACAGGAATTCAGGCAGATGGTTACCATGCTCTTGATAGCATAGTTGTTTTCACAGATATATTCGACAGGCTATTTTTTAAAAGTTCATTGAAAAATGTGGTAACGTTGACAGGAGAATTTTCTGGGTCAATAAATGTTCAAGAAAACTCAATATTACAAGCATTAAAACTATTTGGAAACGGACTCACAGATCGTTTTTCTATTAATCTTGAAAAAAATCTGCCGATAGGTGCTGGTTTGGGTGGTGGCTCAGCAGACGCTGCAGCTGTAATAAGATTTATAACAAATAACAGCAAGCACCAAATGCCCTCTTATGAGGTCTTATCAAAAATTGGAGCAGACATTCCAGCTTGTGTATTAAGTGTAGCATCGAGAGTGGGAGGAATTGGGGAGATTGTTCGACCTTTAGATATGTCAGAAATTAATTTATGGGTTGTTTTAGTAAACCCAGACATATTCGTATCTACAGGCAGTATATTTGAAGACGTTACCGAAAAACATAATCAACCATTAGAGTCCTTTATAGATTTGAGCGGCACGGATAAATTTGTAGACTATCTTAAAAGGCAGAGAAATGACCTTCAAACTATCGCGGTCAAAAAACATCCAGAAATCAACAAGGTACTCACTACCATAGAGGAAACTGAGGATGTTTTGCTTTCTAGAATGTCCGGGTCAGGATCTACTTGCTTTGGTCTTTACAGAAATCAAGATATTGCAAAAAAAGCGGTAACTTATATCAGCAAAAAAAGTGATAAATGGTGGATTAAATTTTCTAAAATAAATTAAGATACTCTATCCAAAATTTCTTCAGCAAGCTCTATCATCAACGTCTTAACTTCTGAGTCCTCTATTATCTGCAAAGCGTGTATGGATCTTTCAGTCCATATTAAAGCCTGTTTTTTTGTATAAAGTAAAGATTTGCTGCTTTCCAAGATTTCCAGGAGATCGGTAAGATCACTATGGTTTGGTAAAGGCTTTTGAAAAAGCTCTTTTATAAATTTTTTTTCAGCTTTAGAAGACCTTTCATATGCATGAATTATTGGGAGCGTTATTTTTTTTTCGAAGAAATCGTTTCCTTTATTTTTCCCCGTTTTACTCTCATTACCCGTGTAGTCTAAAAGATCATCTATGAGTTGAAAACTGGTTCCAATACATTCCCCATACTCCTGAAGAGCGTCTACGTGGGAATCGTGTGCATTAGTTATTTCTGCTCCCGCCTGACATGCCGCTGAAAAAAGAGCTGATGTCTTACCTTTAATTACTTTTAAGTAATCTTCTTTTGATGCATCAAGCTTTTTTTCAATACCAACTTGTAGAATTTCGCCCTGTGAAATAATAGAAGAGGCGTCTGATAAGGTTTTCATTATTCTCAAAGACTCAGTTCTAACCATGAGCTGAAATGCCCTTGAAAATAGATAATCTCCGACTAGAACAGAATACTTGTTTGTCCAGATTATATTTGCTGTCTTTAAGCCTCTTCTTTTATCACTACGATCAATCACATCATCGTGGAGCAGAGTTGCCGAGTGAATGTATTCAATAGCAGCTGCTAAAAGGGTGTCCTTGGCTCCCTGATAGTCAAAAAGTTTGGCGACAGTCAAAGTTAACAGCGGTCGAATTCTCTTTCCACCAGAATTAATTAGATGAGAAGCAATATCCCCAATGATTGTAGTTTCTTTTGAGCTAAGATTTTCCTCAATCACTTGGTTTGTAACTCTAACTTTTTCAGACAGTAAATTGGATAGTTTTGTTATAGAGGTTGTCAAATTATATTTTCCGGTTGGTGTTATAACTAATAGGATGTGTGTTTATAAAAACTATTGGCAATTGAAAAGATAAATTATAAAAATTTTTTATGAATTATAGTGATAAAGAACTAACAAGAAATAAGTTTTTGGGCAACAAATTAGAAATACTTCAATTTTCTGAGGGCTATAGAGCGAATATGGACTCCGTTTTAGTAGCAGCATCAGTCGCCGCAGAAAGTGGTCAAAAAGTATTAGAGCTAGGTTGTGGAAATGGAGTAGCGTTGTGCTGCCTATTGTATAGAGTTAGTGGACTAGAAGTCTTTGGGGTTGAAATGGATAAAAGAGCAGCCGACCTTTGTAAACGGAATATCGATCTAAATATGTTTAAAGCTACAATTTTCAATATAAATATAGCAAACACGATTAGAGAGTTGGAATCAGTATCATTTGACCATGTTTTCATGAATCCTCCATATTTTAAACAAAATTCAGTTAAGAAGCCTCATACTTTAAGTTCTCATCAGGCTAAAGTTGAAAGCATGCCGCTAGCTGCATGGGTTTCAGTAGCAAAGAATAGGTGTAAACCAAACGGTAAAATTACGATTATTCAAAGGGTGGAGAGGCTTCCCGATATAATCAAATGCTTGAACGGTCACTTTGGCCAAGTAACCGTTCAGCCGATAAGTTCCTTTAAAGATACCAGTCCGAAAACGGTAATCGTTCAAGCAACTAAAACTAGTAGTGCTGCCTTCAAATTGTTAGCTCCCAAAATAGTGCATCGAAGGAACGGAGTATCAGGTAAGGTGGTTTACGAAGACGAGTTTAAAAGAATCCTTCGATATGGTCATCCTCTCCAATTAAATTAAATAATGTCCACCATTAGCGGAAATTGTAGATCCTGTAATAAAACTAGACTCATCAGCAACAAGAAACTTTACACAACGAGCAATATCGTCAGGTTCTCCTAAGTGCCCTACAGGGATTTGACTTTCAGTTGCTTCAATAGCTTTCTCACTCATCGCTTTAACCATATCTGTATTTATATATCCAGGGCATACCGCATTTACAGTAATTCCTTTCCTCGCTCCTTCCAGGGCCAGTGATTTTGTGAAACCGAGTTCTCCAGCTTTTGCTGCGGAATAATTTGCTTGTCCTAATTGTCCCTTCTGTCCGTTTATTGAAGAAATATTTACAATCCTTCCAAATCCTCTAGCTCTCATCCCATCCCAAAGAGGGTGGGTCATGTTGAAGAGACCGTTAAGATTAACATTGATTACATCGCGCCACTGCTCTTGTGACATTTTGTGGAACATACCATCCCTAGTAATACCAGCGTTATTAACCAAAATATCTATTGCCCCCAGCTCATCTTCAACACTTTTTATTCCGGCGACACATTCTTCATAATTAGCGATAGACCATTTGAATATAGCTATCTTATTCTCTTTAGAGAATTTGGTGGCTACCTCATCGTTACCCGCATAAATTGCTGCTACCTTGTAACCAGTTTCTTTAAGTTTTATCGAAATGGCAGCACCTATTCCTCTAGTGCCACCGGTTACTAGCGCGACTCTCATATCAAAGCTCCCATTAATGTGAATGTAATAAGTTTATTTCGTTTTAATTTAAATGTTTCATTAGTCAACACAAACACCGTTTGTCTATTAAGTTTTTACGCTAAATGAGTAAGTTTACTGTTATTTAAATCAATTAAAAGCTTCATTTCGCCTCTAATAACTTTTTAAAAAATGAGCGAACATCTGCTGTATCCCAATCAATATCACCTATAATGCGGCCAATTTCAATACCCCTAGGATTAATTACAACTGTTGTTGGAAGCGCATTAACACCATATCTTATCGCAATTTTTCCCCTTGGGTCTCGATATTTTTTGAGGTTAACTAAGTTATTATCATCAAAAAAACCATCGATAGCTTCCTTCGAGTTTCTTCCTGATGCTATGGTTATTATTTGGATATTTTCATATTTCATACTTTGGGCAAGACTGTTAAGAGACGGCATCTCTTTTTTACATGGAACGCACCAAGTAGCCCAGAAGTTTATTATCAAAATATCGTCGTCGTACCCAATCTCAACCATATTTCCATTGGTATCCAAAATAAGGGGCTTTGGTAGTACCTCTGGGCTTTCTGAAAAAATAAATTTTCTTAGCTCTCCCTTTTGAAGATCTTTTGTTTTTTCAACGTATTTACCCTCAGCGATAGCTGAAATTGAAAAAAAAAGATTTACGATAAGTATTAAAGGCCCTAGTTTTAGCATTGACATCTTTTTCATGGTCTATGATGTAGTGGTGGAGTTCAAAATGTCTAATAAGAAAAAATCAAATGAAATGTGGGGAGGGAGGTTTTCTGAGAGGTCTACTGTTCTTCTAACAAAAATAAACTCCTCTATAGATATTGATAAACGACTAGCATTTGAGGATATTTTAGGTTCACAAGCCCATGTTGAGATGCTCGCTAAAATGAATATCATAACTAAACAAACAAAAAAAAAGATATTGAGCGGATTAAAAAAAATAGAGAAGGAGTTAAAAGACGGTGATTTCGTTTTTGATAACTTGTTAGAAGACATTCATATGAATATAGAATCGAGATTAGCAGAAATAATAGGCTCAGAGGCAGGTCATATACACACTGCAAGGTCTAGAAATGATCAAGTCGTTACTGACTTTAGACTGTGGATACGAAAAGCTATTGAAGAGATAGAGTTCGAACTATCGAGACTCCAGATGACCATCCTAAAAAAAGCGGAGCAAAATATAGAAATAATTTTCCCAGGTTACACTCATCTGCAAGTTGCCCAACCCGTAAGATTCAGTCATCACTTACTTGCCTATTTAGAAATGTTCGGGAGAGATTTAGAAAGATTTAAGCAAACTAAAAAGAGATTGAATGAATGTCCTCTGGGGGCAGCTGCTTTGGCTGGAACTTCTTTCCCGATTGATAGGTTTTATACAGCAAAAACGCTTGGGTTTAGTACTCCAATGAGAAATAGTATGGATGCAGTTTCCGACAGGGACTTTGTTTTGGAATTTTTATCTGACTCTGCCATCACGATGGTACACTTTAGTAGATTAGCAGAAGAGCTTATTCTTTGGGGATCGATAGAGTTTGACTTTATTTCGCTACCTGATTCTCTCGTGACGGGCTCTTCAATAATGCCACAGAAGAAAAATCCTGATGCCGCGGAACTTATTCGTGCTAAGACTGGTCGAGTTAATGCGGCGCTAATATCTCTCCTAACAGTAATGAAAGGCCTACCCTTATCTTATGCTAAAGATATGCAAGAAGATAAAGAGACCGTTTTTGATACTTTTGATACTTTAATACTTGTAATAAAAATTACTCAGGAACTCATAGAAAATATGGAAGTTAAGAAAACAAATATGTATGATGCAGCATCACAAGGGTTTTCGACAGCAACTGATTTGGCAGATTGGTTTGTTAGAGATTTAGGCATGCCATTTAGAGAGGCGCATGTGTTGACTGGAAAATTTGTGGAAATGGCCTCTGAAAAAAATATCAAACTAAGTGAATTGAGCCTAGATGATCTTAAAAAGGTCAATCCAAAGATAAACAAAAATGTTTTTAAAATTCTATCTCCTGAAAACTCCATCGAGTCGAGAAATAGTTTCGGTGGAACAGCATCGAGGGAAATAAAAAGACAAATTAGATTTTGGAAGAGAAGATTAAATGTGTAAGTGGATGTTTTATCTTGTAATAATAGTAATTTGCCTTAACGTTACGGGCTGTGGTGTCAAATCATCACCATTTTTGAATAAAAAAACCAACCTTATTAAAGATGAATAAACATATTTCTTACAAACTGAATCAGCTTTTCGTGGAAGATGTAGCTGTAAGCGAGATGACATGCAATTTCAGAACCCCATTCTATGTTTATTCACGTACAAGTATTAAGGATAACTTTGATCGGTTTAGGAGATCGTTAAAAGGATTGGATAGTATAATATGTTACTCAGTAAAAGCTAATTCAAACCTCTCGGTTTTAGAAACTATTGCGAAACTTCGAGGTGGCGCTGATGTTGTTTCACTTGGAGAATACCATAGGGCATTAAAAGCAGGTATCGATCAAAAGAGAATTGTATTTTCTGGAGTAGGAAAACAGGATTTTGAAATTGCTGAAGCACTTAAATCTTCTTTATTACAATTTAATATTGAAAGTGTGTCTGAATTGGATTCGATTAATAAAATAGCGATTAGTCTCAATAAACAGGCACCAATTGCTTTCAGAGTTAATCCAGACATAGACGCAGGCACACATGAAAATATTTCAACTGGTAAAGCTGATAATAAATTTGGCATTCCGATTGATAAGGCCAAAGAGGTTTACCAGTATGCAAACAAACTTGAAAAAATAAAGATTGTGGGTATTGATGTACACATAGGGAGCCAGATAAGTGACTTAAATGCATTTCGCCAAACATTTGAACACTTAGCAAAGCTCATTTATGAGCTTAAAAATATTAACATTCATTTAGAAAATATCGATATTGGTGGTGGCTTGGGCATCAAATATACAGATGATGATTTAGAACCTGACCTGCAAGAATATAGTGCCCTGGTGAAAAAGATATTAGGAAATCTAAATTGTAAAATTATTTTTGAGCCAGGCAGATATATAGTCGGGAATTGTGGTATTCTAGTAACTAAGGTTCTTTATAAGAAGACATCTCAAAACAAAAATTTTCTTATTACTGACGCAGGTATGAATGACTTTTCTCGAACTGCGTTATATGGTGCAGCGCACAAGTTAATACCCTTATCTAAAAAAAAGAGCGGAAAGACCGGGATCTTTGACGTGGTAGGACCTGTCTGTGAATCAACTGATACTTTTCTTAAAAATTATCTTGTAGAAGGAGCAGAAACAGGAGACTTTTTAGCTTTTTTGGATGTCGGCGCATATGGGGCAGTTTTGTCCTCTGAGTACAATACAAGACCATTAGTTCCAGAGATTATGGTTTATAATAAACGCTATGAACTCGTTAGATCTAGACCTACGTATGAAGAAATATTTGACAGGGAAACTATGCCAAATTGGGAATGAAATCTAGTATCTTCTCAATAGTAATTAAAATGATATCTTTGAAAATGGTAGTATAAAGGCTGATTTGTGACAAAATCTCAGGCGCGAACGGTACTTCTCTAAGTATATCCTCTAGAAATAAAATAGCTAGGTTATAGGTAAAAAAACTAATTATTATTACGATTGATAAAGTTACTAAAAATTTTCGCCTCTTTGGCTTATTTTCTTTCGGTACCGTCTCTTTATTTTCGAGGTTTGGTTGCTTTGCCTTTTTTAAAAGTTCAGATGACTCTTTGAGTCTTTTCTCGATCTCTATTTCCTTGACATCTCGTTCTTCAATTTCCTCGTTAGCAGGGCTCTCTTGGTTATTTCTAATTTTTGGAAATGTTTTAGAAGGACCCTCTTCCCCAATCTCATTACTTTCCTCAGTTGTCTCAAATTGGAAAATATGGTCAGTCTCGGTATTATTTTTTGAACCAATTCTATTTGTAAGATTACCAAAACTATTTTGAACTTCCTCAAGAGCTATAGAGTTCAGCTCCATTTTTCCCGCTTCTGCGTTTGTGCTGTCAACTACACCATCACTTTTAGATGCCACTGAGTCAGTTGCTAGACTTTTTGTTTTTTCAAGTTTTTCAAACTTGTCGACCCAGGAGCTTCCACATTCAATACAAACAAACCGGACCGTCTTAGTTAGAGACGATCTCTCATTTACCTTGTATTCAGCATTACAATCAGGGCAGAAAACGTGCATAAATTAATATATTTTCCCTTAACAACAGTCTGTGATAATAAAGTGAAAGTATAAATTTTGAAATAAAATTCTGAATTATTAGCAAGAAAGTTCGATCGATGAAGAGTAAATTTAAAGATATCTGCACTGGATTAATTATTTATACTCTATTGGGAGTTATGGGAGTATTTCTATTACCTTATGCCAGCACCTCAAAAGAAAACTGCTTGAAGGTTATTAAACTATACTGTCGAGTAGTTTTTTGGATACTAAAAAAAGTTTATAATATAAAAATTTTAGTAAAAGGTGTTGTACCAGATAATAACGCCTCAATAGTCTGCTCAAAACACCAATCGTTTTTGGATGTTTTGATATTGTTAAATGTACTACCTGAGCCAAAATTTATAATGAAATCAGAACTATCTTGGATTCCAATTCTTTCCACATATGCAAGAAAAATTGGATGTGTAAATGTTAAAAGAAATGATAGTTCAAGAAGTTGGCATGCTTTAAAACAAGCAATAACAAATGAGGCTCGAAATCAATCGGGTCAGTTAGTTATTTATCCCGAAGGTACAAGAACCATACCTGGACAAAAAGTAGAATACAAGAAGGGAGTTTTGGTCTTATTCTCTAGTCTTAATCGTCCTCTATATTTAGTCTCAACGAACGCAGGCATCGCATGGTCAAAAAGCGGCGAGTTCAAAGAAAATTCGAACGCATCTATAAACTTTATAGAGAAGATAAATCATTCTAAAAAACGAGAACATTTTTTGAACTACATCAAGAGTAAGATCGATAAAGACTCTCAAAAACTTTATGAAGAAGAAGTCGCTAGAGGTTAGATAAAGAACCCATATTTATATATTTTTCTGAACGTTGTTTTTTAATTTTTAGTCTGTCTATTTTCTGGAAAGCGATAATTTCTTCCAAAAGAGTTTTTTTAACTTCCTCTAAAGCTTTCTTTTTGTCCCTGTGTGCACCACCCAAGGGTTCTTTGATAACCTTGTCTACAATACCTATTTTCTTAAGGTGTTGTGCAGTTAACTTTAATGCATCTGCAGCTTCTCTCATCTTATCAGAATTTTTCCAAAGAATAGAAGCGCACCCTTCTGGAGAAATTACAGAATAAATAGAATGTTCCAACATTATTAGCGTATTTGCGGACGCCATCGCTATTGCACCACCGGAACCTCCCTCACCTATAATAATTGAAATTATTGGAACAGATACCTC
Organism: uncultured Alphaproteobacteria bacterium; assembly: GCA_902540655.1. Lineage (GTDB taxonomy): Bacteria > Pseudomonadota > Alphaproteobacteria > Rhodobacterales > Rhodobacteraceae > CACIJG01. The sequence continues at coordinate 33,157 of CACBNQ010000016.1, forward strand.
TAAGCAGGTTTGAGTGGACCGAGCTATAGCTTCGGCTTGGCCTCTTTCCTCGGCTCCTTTGCCAGGATATGCACCCGGAGTATCAATAAATGTTATTATTGGGAGACCAAACTTGTCAGCTAATTTCATAAGACGAGCTGCCTTTCTATATCCTTCAGGTCTAGCCATCCCAAAATTTCTCTGTAATCTACTCTCGGTTGAATTACCTTTCTCATGCCCTATCACGACTACCGGAGTATCTCCTAATCGACCTAGACCTCCAACTATAGCAAGGTCCTCTGCAAAATTTCGGTCCCCACTTAAAGGAGTATATTCACTTATTATGTAGTTGATGTAGTCTGTAGTGTGTGGTCTCTCAGGATGTCTAGCCACCTGACATTTACGCCAAGGACTCAATTCAGCATAAAGGTTACTGAGTATATCCACAGTTTTAGACTTTAAAAGCTTTATCTCATTTTTTATATTTTTACTGCTTGAGCTATCTGGTAAACCCTCAAGGTCTGAGATCTTGCTTTGAACTTCTGCAAGATCTTTCTCAAAATCCAGATAAATTGTCATTAATTTGTGTTTTTTATTTTATTATGTTGATCAATTAATACCTTCGCTTGTTTAATTGAAGCTATATCAATTAATTTTCCATTAAAAACAGCTGCTCCAGCGCCTTTAGCTTCTGCAGCTTCCATTGCACTTATGATGCCTTGTGCATTCTCTATTGCTTTCTCAGAAGGAGTAAATACTTGATTTGCAAGTTCAACCTGTGAAGGATGAATAGCCCATTTCCCAGCCATACCAAGAGTAGCGGATCTTTTCGCTTGAGCAATATAGTTTTCTTTATCAGAAATATCTCCAAAAGGACCATCAACTGGCAGAATCCCATTAGCTCTGCAAGCTGCTATCATAGCAACCATAGGATGATGCCAGGGATCCATCAAAAGTCTTTCACCATTTTCGGAGTTCGTATAGTACCCCTCTTGAGTTCCACCAATATTAGTAGTTTGCATTCCCATCGAGGCCGCATAATCTGCAACGCCAAAACTCATCGCTTCTAGACGATCACTGGCCAATGCGATCTCATTGATATTTTCAATTCCAGCAGCAGTTTCGATAATTATTTCGAATTTTAAATGTTTCTTTCGCTTATTTTTCTTTTCCAAAGCAGTAACAAGTGCATCTACGGTATATATATCGCTGGAATTACCCACCTTGGGTATCATAATACAGTCTAATCTTTCACTTGAATTGTCGACTAACGACAAAATATCATCTACCCAATACTCCGTATCCAATCCATTTATGCGAACCGACAGAGTTTTATCAGCCCAGTCTATATTACTTATAGCTTTTGAAATGTTTTGCCTTGCTTCAACCTTGCTAGTAGGTGCCACACTATCTTCTAAATCAAGGTTAATGACATCAGCCTGAGAAGAAGCCATCTTTTCGAATAGTTCTGGTCTCGAACCTGGGCCAAATAGCTGGCATCTATTTAATCTTTCAGGAATAGGTGGCTGTATTAAAAAACTCATTTCAATCCCTTCTTCTGTTTATTCAACTTTCGATGTTTCCTT
>CACBNQ010000017.1 GCA_902540655.1 uncultured Alphaproteobacteria bacterium
CAGCATTTTCAGATGTATTTGAAGACCTTTTTGGAGACTTTATGGGCGGTTCTTCTCGTCGAGGATCTTCCTCCTCCTCAAGAAGAGGTTCAGATTTAAGGTATAACATGTCCATATCATTAGAGGAAGCTTACAAAGGAAAGTCGACTACCATTACAGTTCCATCCTCTGTTAAATGTGAGCAATGTAGTGGAACAGGTGGTAAAGATGGAACTCAACCTTCTTCATGCCCGACATGTGGCGGAATGGGAAAGGTTAGAGCACAACAAGGGTTTTTTACAGTTGAAAGAACTTGTCCGACCTGTTCCGGAAAAGGTCAGATGAACAAAAATCCATGTCGTTTTTGCTCAGGTTCTGGAACAACCCAGAAAAATAAAAATCTCAGTGTAAATATTCCGGCCGGGGTTGAGACCGGAACGCGGATTAGATTGACCGGGGAGGGCGAGGCTGGATTACAAAATGGTCCAGCCGGAGATCTATATATTTTTACCGAGGTTCTTGATCACGCTATATTTCAGAGAGAGGGTCCTAATCTATTTTGTCAAATACCAATATCTATGGTGTCAGCGACGCTTGGTGGTGATATTGAGGCGCCAACTCTTGACGGAGGAAAGACAAGAGTGAAAGTTCCCGCTGGGATTCAAAGTGGAAAACAGTTACGATTGCGAGGCAAAGGCATGCCTAATATAAGGGGTAGTTCATATGGTGACTTATACATAGAGCTAAATATAGAGACGCCTGTCAATCTCAACGAAAACCAAAAAGATCTACTAAGAGAATTTGAAAAGTCTATTCAAGAAACAGCCAATAATCCAAAATATTCTAATTTTTTTTCAAAAGTAAAGAGTTTTTGGGAGAAAAACAGTAATTAAACCATTGTTTACTTATTCCAAATTCTACAGTATTGAAATGTAGATAAACCCATAATTACGAGACCAATTGCGGTGCAAACAACCCCCGTAATCCAGCAATACCTAAAAATAAAGGCTAGTCACCAAGACTCGCTTCTCTTTTTTAGGATGGGTGATTTTTATGAGCTTTTTTTCTCTGACGCTGAGATAGCATCAGATGCTTTAAATATTATACTCACAAAAAGAGGGCAACATAAGGGAAAGGACATTCCCATGTGCGGAGTTCCTTTTCACTCGGCAGAGGGCTATATAAAAACACTTCTAGATAGGAATATGAAAGTCGCCATTTGTGAACAGCTTGAAACTCCAAAAGAGGCAAAAAAAAGAGGTTATAAGGAAATTGTAAAAAGAGATGTGGTTAGAATAATCACTCCAGGAACAAAATTAGAAGAATCTTTTTTGGTACAAAAAGAAAACAATATATTAATGGCCTTATTTTTCTTTGATAACAATTGGGCCTCTTGCTGGATAGATATTTCAACCGGCTTGTTCAAATCAACTATAAGCAATGAGTCGCAACTATTTTCGCTTATCGATCAAATATCACCAAAGGAAACGATTTCATATGCAAATAAAAAGGAATTATCGATATTAAAATCATACACCCCAATAGAAATAACCTGGCTAGAAAGTAAAAAAGGTTTTTCTAGAGACATTTTACTCGATTACTTAACTTCTTTTTTCGATCCAAAACGTCTTCAAAAACTTAATACCGGATTGTTAGGGTCTATAACTCTACTGGTCGAATATCTTGAGAAAAATAAAAATCTTTTTCTAGACCACTTCGATTTACCGGAGCAGGTTGAGCTTTCTAATATAATGACCATCGATCCTTCCACCCGAAAGAATCTTGAGATAAATACTTCGCTAGACGGAGAAAAAAATCTTTCCCTCTTAGGTGTGGTCGATAAGACTTGCAGTCTTCTGGGATCAAGACTACTAAAAAGGCGATTAAATGCTCCATCCACGCAAATAGAACAGATTTTAAGATGGCAAAGGAAAACTGCTGAGTTTCATAATAATTTCCAAATTACTGAGCAAGTTAGAGCTATAATAAGTAAGTTTCCTGATACAGAAAGGTCTTTATCTCGGTTAATAAGACTTGGTCCAAATCCTAGAGACCTTTTCTCATTGAAAATAGGTATAAACCTATTTTTTGAATTGAAAGAAATTTTAATACATTTTGAGGAAAACAGCATTGATCAAGGGAATTTATTCAAAGATAATTTAAAAAAGGTACTTACAGAGCTCGACTTGGCCATTAAAGAGGGTCCACCTATCACAATGAAAGAAGGTGGGTTTATTAAAGAAAGTTTCAGTGATGAATTGCATGAATTGAAATTAATAGAGAAAACAGCCTACTCCGATCTTCTAGAATTGCAAACAAAATACTCACAAAAAACTGGGATAAAGTCATTAAAACTAAAATATAACAATGTCCTAGGTTACTTTTTTGAGACTCCGATTTCTTACAAGGATAAATTATTGGAAGACAATGAGTTTTTTCATAGACAAACAACAGCTAACACTGTTCGGATAAAAAGCATTAGCCTTGATCAGTTAGAAAAAACTGCTTTTAGTGCCAGAAATACTGCTTTGGAGTTAGAGATAAAAATATTGGAAGCATTATACCGAAAAGTAATAGAAATAAGTAAAGATATCATAATTTTATCGAGGAAAATTGCCTCTTTAGATGTTTGCTCAACTCTTGGCTATATTGCCAGAATGCATAATTGGTGCCTCCCTTTAATAGATAATAGCAAAGATTTCATTATTAAAGAAGGGCGCCATTCTGTTGTTGAAAAAACAATTTTCAAGAAAAGCCTAAATGCCTTCGTTCCTAACGATTGTTCGTTAAGTACAGATGAGCATTTATGGCTGATTACCGGACCCAATATGGCAGGTAAATCGACATTTCTGAGACAAAATGCACATATCATTATTTTAGCACAAATTGGGTCCTACGTTCCTGCTAAGCAAGCTAAGATTGGGATTGCAAGCAAGCTATTTAGCAGGATAGGAGCATCAGATAATATTTCTAAAGGTCAGTCTACGTTTATGGTAGAAATGCTAGAAACAAGCAATATCATTAAAAACGCTGACGATAAGTCTTTTATTATTTTGGATGAAATCGGAAGAGGTACATCTACCTTTGATGGATTAGCTATAGCGTGGGCTATTATTGGAAAAGTTTTGCGAAGTAATAAATCCAGAACCTTGTTTGCAACACACTACCATGAGCTTACAGAGATTGAAAAAAACAACTCCAAAGTTAGAAACGTTTCTTGTGAAATTAAAGAATGGAATGACGAGATTATTTACTCTTACAAAGTGATTAAGGGAAAATCAAAAGGCTCCTTAGGGATAAAGGTTGCGGAACTAGCCGGTTTTCCGAGAGATGTCATCGTAGAGGCAAGAGCGTTACTAGGAAAACTTGAAAGTAAAGGAGTAAATCAAGAAGATATTCATTTAAAAGAAGAAGATTTTGAAAAGGAAGGGCTTATTAGAGTCAAAAATCAGTTAGAGGAGATTGATTTAGACACTATAACACCTTTGGAAGCTCTGAATATTCTCCAAAAATTAAAGAGTGGCAATTAAAAATCAAATTTCCTAACTTTCCTCTTCTTTATTTTCAATAGCTCCTGAGGACACTCCTACCTGTGCGGCCCTTAAAAGTCTATCTCCTATTGTAAAACCATTTACCATTACTTGAATAATATTTCCCTTTTCAATATTTGGGTGTGGACCCTCAAACATTGCTTGATGAAACTTAGGGTCAAATTTTTCTCCCTCTTCAGGAGCCAGTTCATTAATTTCATGGTTTGAAAAAGTGTTTAATAGTTCCTTTTTTGTAAGCTCAATTCCCTCGAGAACCGCATTTTGCTTCTCTACCATTTCATCGTCTACACTTTCCAAGGCTCTATTAAGATTATCAAGCACGGACAATAAGTCCCTAGCTAATTTCGTGCCGCCATATATTTCTGCATCTTTTTTTTCCTTAAAAAATTTTTTTCTTATATTTTCTGTTTCCGCGAGCGCTCTCATCATTTTGTCTGAAAGAATTTTATTTTCCTCTTTAAGTTCCTCTATTGTTTTTTCTTCCTCTTCGGTTTCCTCATGTATATTCTTTGCGTCCTTTTCTTCATTATCAATTGAGGATGCAACTTCTTCGTCTTGTTTCAGCGTCTCATCATGATCCTCTGGTTCCATGCCTATATCCTCTTTACCCATTTTAACGACCTTTCCGTTCTTCAATGTACTTTTGGCTGATAACACAATAGCAGCGTTATGATTTTCGTCTTTACTCTTTTATTCATGGTAATTAACAAAATTTGCAATTCTGTATATAAGATATAAGTGTGAATTCAAAGAATTTAAAGGCGTGTAAATGTAAAAATTTGAAATTTTTCCTTTTATTTTTAAATTTTAAACTTGCTTTATTTAAGTGAATAATTTTTTATGAACGCATATAGTAAACAGCTTTCTGGTGAAGAAATGAACACGTTAAGTAAAGAGATGAGAAATGTTTCAATATCTTTTGATTTATTAACGAACATAGAAAATTCCTGTCTAATAAAATTTGGCAACACTATCGTCATTTGTAAAGCTACCATCGAAGAATCTGTTCCTCCTTTCCTAAGAAAAAGCGGTATGGGGTGGGTTACGGCAGAGTATGGAATGTTACCGGGTTCTACAAATGAAAGGATGAGAAGGGAAGCTAAACAGACTGGCCAAAGTGGTAGGACACAAGAGATTCAAAGATTGATTGGAAGAAGTTTAAGGGTGGCTGTTGACAGAGTTGCCCTAGGTGAGAGACAAATAATAGTTGATTGTGATGTTATCCAAGCTGACGGTGGCACTAGATGTGCCTCAATCTGCGGAGGTTGGGTGGCACTAAAACTAGCCACCAACACCTTGAAAAGAAGTGGACTGATAAAGTTTGACCCTATTATCCGGCATGTTGCAGCGATATCATGTGGGATTGTCAATGGAGAACAAAAATTGGATCTTAATTATCAAGAAGATAGTGCTGCGGAAACAGATGCTAATTTTGTTATGGACGATAAAGGAGAGTTAATTGAAATCCAATGTTCTGCTGAAAAAAAACCGTTTTCAAAAGAGGAGTTCGAAATAATGTTTTCTATGGCTTCAGAAGGAATAAAAAAATTAGTTGAAATTCAGAAATCAGCTTTAAATGAATAGAAAATTTCAAGAAAAGGATTTAGTTTTAGCGACCCACAATTTCGGAAAAATAGAAGAGTTCAAACATTTGTTTGGCAAAGTTAACTTCAATATTACAGATATAGGCCAATATTCTGGAAAAACGCCTGAAGAGACTGGCGGGTCGTTTTGGGAGAATTCTTTAATAAAGGCGAGAGAAGCGACAAAATTGACCGGTCTGGTAAGCTTAGCAGATGACAGCGGGCTATGTGTTGACATATTAGATGGCGCGCCGGGCATTTACTCAGCGGACTGGGCAATTAGGAGTGACGGTTCAAGAAATTTTAAGTTCGCAATTAATAAGCTCCTAAGAGAAATTGAAAAAAATAATTTTGAGGGTCCTTGCACCGCTTATTTTATTTGCTCATTAATTTTATATTGGCCAGACAATCATTTTGAGAAGTTTGAGGGGAAAATATATGGTGAGATAATTTGGCCTGGTAGGGGTGAAAAAGGTCACGGCTATGATCCGGTTTTTCTTCCAAATGGATACAAAGAAACTTTTGGGCAGATGGATAGATGGGAAAAAAATAAGATAAGCCATAGGGGAATAGCTATAAATAATCTATTGGATTCTTGTTTTTGAAATGGGAGAATCTTCGCTAGCCTTATACATACATTGGCCATTTTGTAAAATAAAGTGCCCTTATTGCGATTTTAATTCATACAAAAGAGAAAGAACTAATCAGTCTCATTGGTTAAAGGCCTATTTGAGAGCATTAGAATTATGGTCTTCAAGACTAGCTAAAAGAGAAATAAAGTCCATTTTTTTTGGTGGAGGCACACCTAGTCTTCTTGATCCTGATTTTGTGGGATTGGTATTGCAGAAAATTGATAACCTATGGGGTATTAATGGTAATTGTGAGATTACTATTGAGGCCAATCCAAACAGTGTATCCAAAAGTAAATTTAAACTATTTAGGGAAATCGGTATTAATAGAGTGTCGATTGGTGTGCAAGCTCTTAATAATAGAGATTTAAGTAATTTAGGACGCGATCATAATAAAAATCAAGCTATTGAAGCTATAGAAGTAATTAACACTTGGTTCCACAATTATAATCTAGACTTTATTTATGGAAGGCAACATCAAAGTACAAGCAAGTGGAGGGAAGAGCTTTTAGAAATACTTTCTCTAGATGCACCACACCTTTCTCTCTATCAACTAACAATAGAAGAAAACACAAATTTCCATAAGCTTTTCAAAAGAGACTTATTAAAAGGTTTACCAACACAACAAACTGTATCTGATATGTTTGATATCACGAAGCAGCTTTGTGAAGACGATGGTTATAAGCAATATGAAACATCAAACTTTGCGAGAAAAGGCTTTAAGTGCAAGCATAATATTACGTACTGGAAGTATAATGATTACATTGGTGTAGGACCAGGCGCACACGGTCGGATAACAATGTCAGGAAAAAGATATGCAACAGAAGAAGAGAAGAACCCTGATATTTGGTTTAAAAAAACAGTTTTCTTGAATTCAAGTACTCCAAAGATAATCCCAATAGAAAATAAAGTTATGTTAGAAGAAAAATTAATAATGAACCTTAGAATATCCGGAAACATTCCGGTTTCTATTTTTGACTATGAAAAACTTAACCCTGTAGTATTCCATCTAGAAGAGAACAAATTAATAAAAACCAAAGACAATGAAATTGTTATAAGAAAGAGAGGTAAAAAAATGCTGGATTACATTACTAGGTCATTAGTAGATTGCTTATAAAAAGTCAGATCTTCATTATTTTTGAACAAAATATATCTAATTGTTCTAAGTCTCCGTATTTAATAACGATACGTCCTCCTCCTGAATTTTCATTGTGGTCTATAGATGTCTTCAAACCTAGAGCTAATTTAAGATCTTGTTCTAAATTAAGAGTATCAACATCTTTTTTAATTGATGTCCCGTTTTTTATTACGTTATCACTTTGGGATAGTCCTTTTTTTACGATATTCTCTATATCCCTAACCGATAAACTCTCTTCTATTATTTTCCTTGCTAAAAACTCTGAGTTTTTTACTCCTACAAGAGCTCTAGCATGTCCGCTCGTCAATTTACCTTCTTTTAAGAATATAATTATGCTTTCTGGTAGTGACAATAGTCTTAAAGAATTTGCTATATAACTTCTTGATTTTCCTAGCGATGCTGAAACTTTCTCTTGAGTATAACCAAAATCTTTTATTAACTGGTTGTAAGAATTAGCTTCCTCAATCGGATTTAAGTCTACTCTTTGAATGTTTTCAATTATGGAAATTTTTACAACTTCTTCGTCAGTTAACTCCTTAATTAAAACCGGAACTTCATGAATTTTCGCAATTTGCGCAGCTCTCCAGCGCCTTTCACCAGCTACTATCTCGTAAACATCATTGTTTTTCCTTACAAGGATGGGTTGTATTATTCCCGTTTCTTCTATTGAAGAAGCTAGACTGTTTAGTTCATCAGTTGAAAAATCTTTTCGAGGTTGATTCAGATTTGGAACGAGATGCTCTATTGGCAGATAACTTGAGTTATTAGAAAGCCCTTCACCCTTATCTTCATCTTTTTTCCTTTCCACGATGTCATCGAAGCCGTCAACATCTAAAAAGGATGAAAGCCCTCTACCCAAATTTTTTTTTCGTTCATTTTTTGAACTCATTTTTCCTTCTTTCAAAGTGGTCTTCCCTCTTTAAAAATTCTGCCGCTAATTTTTGATATGCAATAGCGCCTGAACATTTGTGATCATAAATAAGAGCAGGCATTGAAAACGACGGGGCCTCGCTGACCCTGACGTTTCTAGGTATAACTGTATCGTAGACCAACTCCCCGAGGTTTCCTCTTACGTCTTCCTCTATTTGTTCCGACAAATTGTTTCTTTTGTCAAACATGGTTAACACAATGCCGTGAATTTTGAGGTCTTGGTTAATTTTTGATCTGATGTCCCTTACCGTCAATAGCAATTGACTTAATCCCTCAAGCGCGAAAAACTCTGCCTGTAAAGGAACTAATACAGAATTTGATGCCACCATTGAGTTTATAGTCAGAAGATTAAGCGACGGTGGACAGTCAATTAAAATATAGTCAAAATCAAAGCTTTCTTTTGCTAACAAATCACGGAGCTTAACAACTCTCCCCTGCTCTTCAAATAGATCAACATCTATAGACGATAAATCAGTTGATGCAGGAGCAATAAAAAGAGATGGTATATTGGTTTTTTTTACTACGTCTTTTAAACTCGCTTTGCCAGTCAGCAAATCATAAGTCGATTTTTCTCTTTCATCTTTAGGAACGCCTAAGCCAGTTGATGCATTACCTTGAGCATCTAAATCCATGATCAACACTTTATTATTCACAGCAGCTAGCGCTGTAGATAAATTTATAGCAGTAGTTGTTTTGCCCACACCACCTTTTTGATTTGCAATAGATATAACTGAAGGATTAGAGATTTTTTTCCCCTTTATCGTTTAAAAATTTTTTTCACTCTGATTATATTTCCAGAAGAGCTGCTTAAGCTACCAACAATATCATAATCAAAAAACCAATTATTTAAAGTTTTATCTAATTCGATTTTATAGTTTTCTCCCTTCAAAAATAAACATATTCCCTCCTTTTTTCGATGACGAAATGCTATTTCCATTAAATTGTTTAGTTCTGAAAATGCTCTCGCTGTTAAAATATCAGCATTCAGGGGTTCTAAGGTGTATATGTTGTCGTTGACGACTTCGACGCTCAGGTTGAGTTTCCGAATAACTTCTTTAAGGAAAAAAACTTTTTTTGGGTGTTTTTCCACTAAAACCAGATCACAGTCTACTTTTCTATCTCTTAGCAATAAAGCAACGACCAATCCAGGGAAACCAGCTCCAGAGCCCACATCCACCCATCTTTTTCCCGATGCCTCCACGTTTATTATAATTTGACCTGAATCTAAAAAGTGTCTTTCCCATATATCGATTAATGTATGTTTTGAAACAAGGTTTATTTTCTCATTCCATTTAGACAGTAAGGTCTTATATTCATAAAAATCGCTAAGTGTTTCACGTGAAACATTAAGACTTTTAACAAATTTGTTCTTTTTCAAGCTGTCTTCTTGTAAGAATTAATTTTTGATATTAGCAACATTAGTCCACTAGGGGTCATCCCGTCAATTTTACTAGCTTCATGAATGTGGAGGGGTTTTGCTTTGCTAAGCTTGACTTTTAATTCTGATGACAGCCCGTCTATTTTTTTAAAGTCAATATCTTCTGGGATAGTAGTATTAATGTTTTTTCGCATTTTATCTACATCGCTTTTTTGTCTTTGGATATAATAATTATATTTAGCGTCTGCTCTTACAAACTCACGAACATCTAAATCAAAATCAAAAAAATCTTTCCACAAATCTCTTAAAGTTTCGCTTGAAACCCCATTAAGTGATAAAACATCATAAAAAGATCTCTTTTTGCCGTCTTTTTTCTGATTTACACCCATCTCTTCTAATTCACTGTTAGAATATTTTAATGTTTTAGCTGATGTAGTAAGCTCATTTATTAATTCGGTTTTTTTGCTCACCATCCTCATTCTGTCATCTGATACAACTTTAATCTTGTGGCCCTTTTCTGTAAGTCTAATGTCAGCGTTATCGCATCTCAAACTGAGTCTAAACTCCGCTCTAGATGTAAACATTCTATAAGGCTCTATTACACCCCTAGTTACCAAATCATCGATCATCACACCAATGTAGGCCTCTGATCTATCTAAAATAAATGGGTCTTCTTTCTTTACATATTGATACGCATTGATCCCAGCAATTAATCCTTGAGCGGCTGCCTCCTCATAGCCAGTGGTGCCATTAATTTGACCAGCTAAAAAAAGACCGTTGATGCTCTTCAATTCCAACGATGTTTTTAAACTTTTTGGGTTTATGTAGTCGTACTCTACTGCATAGCCATAGTTCAGTATTTTTACATTTTCTAGACCTTTGATAGATTTGATATACTTTTCCTGAATATCTTTTGGTAAAGAAGTTGAAATACCATTAGGATAAATTGTGTCGTCGTTTAGACCCTCTGGCTCTAAGAAAACTTGGTGTTCCTCTTTACCTGAAAATCTTACGACTTTATCTTCAATTGACGGACAATATCTTGGTCCATTCGAAGTTATTGATCCGTTAAATATAGCCGATTTTTCAATGTTTTCGCGTATTATCTCGTGCGTATTTTTATTTGTGTATGTAATTCCGCAACTAATTTGCCTTTGAAAAGGCTTTTTATGTAGAAATGAAAAAAGCGTCGGCTCTTTATCTGGTTTCTGGCTACCGATCACATTCCAATTTATAGTTTTAGATGAAAGTCTTGCTGGGGTACCTGTTTTTAGTCTTCCCGTTTTTAACCCTATCTCCCTTATTTTTTTTGCTAACCTATTAGATGCGAAGTCTCCTATCCGTCCCGCTACAATTTTTTCTTCTCCAACTCTTATCAAGCCATTTAAAAAAGTCCCAGTGGTTAGAATAACACTATTGGCCCATATTTCTTTGCCACCCTCTAACTCTACACCTTTTACTGTTCCGCTTTTAATGTCTATGTTTACTACCTCGCCCTCAATAATCATAATTTTTTCCTCAGACGCTAAAATATTTTGTACAGCTTCTTTGTAAAGAAATCTATCTGATTGCGTTCTGGGGCCTTGAACAGCGGGTCCCTTAGACTTATTGAGCAACCGAAATTGGATACCTGATATATCTGCGGAAACACCCATGAGACCGCCCAGGGCATCTATCTCACGCACCAAATGGCCTTTTCCTAAACCACCTATAGCAGGATTACATGACATTACTCCTATCTGGTCTCTTTTTTTTGTAACCAGTGCCACACATCCCCCCGCTCGTGCTACCGCATAAGCAGCTTCTGAGCCCGCATGTCCACCACCAATAACAATTACATCGAATAAATGTTTCACGTGAAACTTACTTTCCTATACAAAAACTCTTGAATATAATACCCAAAACTTCCTCGGTGTCTATTCTTCCAGTCAACTCCTCTATTATTTTAAGACAATCCCTCGCTTTTTCTGCGAGAAGTTCAGCATCTAAGCCATCTTTTATGTTAAATGTCAAATCCGACAGAAGAATCACTAAATTATTAATTTTTGACTGTTGTCTATATGTAGCTATCACCCCATCACTACTATAAAATTTTGGTAACTTTGTTTCTATTAAATCAATAGCCTCTTTTATTCCCATGCCTGTTTTGCCTGATATACCTTTAAACCTAGTATTGTTTCCTCTATCAGCTTTAGCTTTAAAAACAAGATCATCAGAGCTGACTTTTACGCCAATAGTCTCTAAATCAGATTCCTTATTTACTAAAACAATTTTTAAAACAACCTCTTTCAGCCGTTTTTTTAGCATTGTAATTCCCTTTTTTTCTATAATATCGTTTGTTTTCCTCAGACCTGCAGTGTCTAAAAACGTCACAAAATTTCCTTTTATTTGAACTTTAGACTCAATTAAATCTCGTGTTGTACCTGCTATTCTGGAAGTGAGAGAAACATCTCTTTTTGATAAATGGTTGATCAAAGTTGATTTTCCTACGTTTGGTGGTCCAATTATCGCTATGCTTAGCCCCTCCTTTATGGACCTTACGCCTTTGAAGTTGTCTAGTTCTTTCTTGAGCAACTCTAAAAGGCTTGAGATCATGTTTAAAACCTCTACTTCACCTAAGTCCTGATCATTGAAATCAATATCTGCTTCTAAAAACGCTAAAATAGATACAATTTTTGACTTCCATACGCCGACTTTTTTTGAAATAACACCATCTAGTGAATCGAACGATATTTTTCTTTGGGCTTCCGTCTCTGCTCTTAATAAATCGGATAATCCTTCTACCTGAATAAGGTCCATTTTCCCGTTGTAAAAAGCTTGCCTTGTAAATTCACCCTCCTCTGCGGGTCTTATGTTGAATTCTGACCCATATTGAGTTAAAATAGAAGCTAGTTTATTGATTATGGCAATACTACCGTGACAATGGATCTCTACTGTTTTCTCTCCCGAGTAACTATCATTTTTGTTGAACGCAATAACGATACACTTATCGATTATTTCTCCTTCCCAAATAATCCTTCTCAAAGACGCGACTCTGTTTTCGGGGACTTTTGTTTTTGTAATCTTTTTCAGAAGAAAAAAAGCGTTAGGTCCTGATATTCTAAATATGGATATAGCTGAAAGTCCAGGCACAGTAGAAAGAGCGAAAATCGTATCTTTCATTGTTTGTATCAGGTATTCATCGAATCGAAAAAGTCACTGTTAGTTTTTGTTTGTTTTAACTTCTCTAAAAGAAACTCTACAGCATCTGTTGTTCCCATAGGATTAAGAATACGCCTTAGAACAAATATTTTTGTAAGTTCCTTTTTGTCTATGAGAAGGTCTTCTTTCCGTGTACCGGATTTTAAAATATCGATAGCTGGAAAGACTCTCTTATCAGCTACTTTTCTGTCTAATACGAGCTCAGAATTGCCTGTACCTTTAAATTCTTCGAATATGACCTCATCCATTCTACTACCGGTATCGATTAAAGCGGTGGCTATAATGGTTAAGGAACCGCCTTCTTCTATATTTCTAGCAGCTCCGAAAAATCTTTTTGGTCTTTGTAACGCGTTCGCATCTACCCCACCAGTTAAAACTTTTCCTGAAGAGGGCACAACTGTATTATAGGCCCTTCCTAATCTTGTAATAGAGTCAAGAAGTATCACGACATCTCTTTTATGCTCTACTAATCTTTTAGCTTTTTCAATTACCATCTCGGCAACCGCTACGTGCCTAGTTGCGGGTTCATCAAAAGTTGAAGAAATAACCTCGCCTTTTACTGACCTCTGCATATCTGTCACTTCCTCTGGTCGTTCATCAACCAAAAGGACAATTAAAAAACACTCTGGATGGTTTTTCTCAATTGAATGTGCAATATTTTGCAATATTACCGTTTTTCCCGTTCTAGGAGGAGCTACAATTAATGATCTTTGACCTTTACCTATAGGCGCCACCAAATCAATTACTCGCGCTGATTTGTCCTTAATTGTTGGATCATCTAACTCCAATCCTATTCTTTCGTTTGGGTATAGCGGTGTTAAGTTATCGAAGTGAATCTTGTGCTTAGCCTTTTCCATTTCAAGAAAGTTTATTTTGGTCACCTTCACTAATCCGAAATACCTTTCACCCTCTTTAGGTGCTCTTATGACACCTTCAACGGTGTCTCCTGTCCTCAATGAAAATTTTTTTATCTTACTGGGACTTACGTATATATCATCTGGTCCAGGTAAATAATTGGCATCGGTTGATCTTAAAAAACCAAAACCATCTTGCAAAACCTCTAGTACACCATCACCAGATATTTCGACCCCGTCCTCTGCCATATCCTTTAATATTGAAAACATCATATCACCTTTTCTCATCGATGATGCGTTCTCAATTTCTAACTTTTCGGCGAGCTTTAATAAATCGCTTGGACTCTGGGTTTTAAGTTCTGCTAAAGATAGCTGCTTTGTGTTATCTATATCGACCATTAATTTTAAGGATTTAAACTAGAAGGGGAAATTTATGATACGATTGTTAACTTGTTTGTTTTTATTTGTCAATAATTTATATGAATTTATATTTTTAAACTAAAATTTTATTCCTTTTATGTAATCAACTACTAATTCCACATTTTCCACTTTAGCATCTGGAGTTATTCCGTGTCCAAGATTAAAGACGTATGGATGACTTTTAAAATCTTCTGTAACTTTCTTTAGTTCTTGAAATAATACTTTTTTACTCTGAGTTAGAAAAATGGGGTCTAAATTTCCTTGAATAATCTTTTTTGGTTGAATTTTCTTTGCTATCCACTTTCTGTCTAAAAATTGATCAACAGCCAAAACATCAAAGCATTCTTCATTAGAGAAATTACTATATATTGTATTAACTGATCTAGGAAATACTATAAATGGTATTTTGGGGTGCCTTTTTTTTATTTCACTCACTATTTTTTTTATGGGATTTAAAGAGTACCGTAAAACCATATCAGCATTTAACGCACCCGCCCAACTATCAAAAATCTTAATCACGTCTGCTCCCGATTTAATTTGCATTATCAGATAGTCTATTGTGGCGTCTGTTAATAAGTTTATAATTTTTTCAAACTCGTCGTTATTTTCAATTAAGAACTTTTTGGCTGTTAAAGACCCCTGCTCCCCTTTTCCATTAATTAAATAAGTTGCCAATGTCCATGGCGCACCAGCAAAACCTATTAAGGGAACGTCCTTCGGGAGATGTTTCTTCAATTTTTTTACAGTTTCATATACTGGAAAAAGTTTTTCATGTATCTGCTCTAAGTTACTAATTCTCTCAATATCTTTCTTGTTTTTGACTGGCTCTAATAATGGTCCTTGACCCTCTATAAACTGAACTTTAACGCCTAGAGCGTCTAAGATTAATAAAATGTCTGCAAATAAAATAGCTGCATCAAATCCAAATCTATCTATTGGTTGTAAAGTAACCTCAGTAGCTAATTCAGAGTTGTAACATAGATCTAAAAATGAACCCGCTTTCTTTCTGGTATTACGATACTCGCTCAAGTATCGACCTGCTTGGCGCATAAACCATATTGGAGGACGCTCGACAGATTGACCATTCACACATTCAAGAAATAAACTCATAATATATATATAATATATTAGTTGTATGTAGTATATAGACAAATAAATGGGGATTGCTTTATAGAGAGTCTTTTATCCACAAATAATTATTAGTTATTAACAGTATAACTTATTAGAAATGCTAGTTAAATTTTTAGTTTCAAACAACTGTTAACCTAATATTATATTTAACGTAATATGTGGGCTGAGTTGTTGAGAAAAAAATAATAGTTTATAATAAAAAGTAATTTATTATAAAGTTTACGAACTTACCAACATAACTATTGTTTAATCAACAGACAATCATGGATAAAAATACAACTGATACACCCCCATATTTAGCAGGAGTAATTGGTCATCCAATATCCCATAGCAAATCACCAAAACTTCATAACTATTGGTTATCAAAGTACAATATAAATGGTTTCTATATACCATTTTCTGTAACCACTGACAAACTTCAAGCTTCCATAAACAGCTTAATAGGTCTTGGGTTTAACGGTGTTAATGTAACGATACCCCATAAAACTAATGTTCTTTCTTTTGCGGACTCAGTTACAGACAGGGCTGCATTAATTGGTGCAGCTAATACCCTGTACTTTAGTAAGAATGGAAAGATTCATGCTGATAACACAGACGGCTACGGTTTCATCCAAAACATAATTGATGAAATTCCAGACTATGACTTTTATGATAAGACAGCACTAATATATGGTGCTGGTGGATCAGCGAGAGCTATTGCCTCGGCATTAATATCTAATGGCGTAAAAGAAGTGGGTATAACTAATAGAACCCGTTCAAAAGCTCAAATAATTTCAGAGGATTTGGGTGCTAAAGTAGTAGTAGTAGATTGGCGAGCAGCCCCTGAAACAATTGGAAAAGCAGATTTAATAATTAATGCGACATCTATGGGAATGATTGGACAACCTGAATTTTCGCAGCCAATATCAAGAGCAAAAAAGACAGCGCTAGTGATCGATATTGTGTATAATCCCTTGGTTACTGAGCTTTTAAAAGAGGCTACGAAACTAAAGTTAAAGACTGTGGGCGGGATAGGAATGTTAATAAATCAAGCGGTTCCCGGCTTTGAACATTGGTTTCAAAAATCACCCGTCATCGATGACGAAATCAGAAAGTTCATAGTTGAATAAAAAGAAAAGGTTTATTCTCGGTTTAACAGGCTCTATTGCTATGGGAAAAACAACCATATCAAACATGTTTCGGGATCTAGGTGTTAAAGTTTGGTGTGCAGA
Organism: uncultured Alphaproteobacteria bacterium; assembly: GCA_902540655.1. Taxonomy (GTDB): domain Bacteria; phylum Pseudomonadota; class Alphaproteobacteria; order Rhodobacterales; family Rhodobacteraceae; genus CACIJG01. The sequence goes on from CACBNQ010000017.1 coordinate 16,006, forward strand.
TAACGAAGTCAACGAACTATACAAAATTAATGGAGCCGCAACAAAAATCCTTTCTAATGAATTCCCTAGTGTTGTAACAAATACTGGAGTTAGTAAAAAAAAATTAAGAAACTTAATTCATAAAGACAATGCAATACTCAAAAAAATAGAACGAATAGTCCATCCTCTATTAGAACACTCAAAGGTCGATTTTATAAAATCTAATAGAGATTCACCCTTAATTGTTTTTGACATTCCCCTATTGTTTGAAAAGCAACAAGAGACAAACTTTGACGCTGTTTTGGTTGTAACCGCTTCAGAGTTGACACAGAAGAAAAGAGTACTGAGCAGAAAAAATATAAAAGAGCAGGATTTTCAGCTTATAAAGCGCAACCAAATGAACGAACAAGAAAAAATAAAAAGAGCTGACTTTCTAATAAACACTGACAAGAGTTTACAAGAGACAAAAGAGGATGTTCTAAAAATATACAAAAAAATCACAGGGCTTTTGATATAAAATGAGGGAAGTCGTTTTAGACACAGAAACTACAGGTCTGAATCCCGATAAAGGAGATCGAATAGTTGAGATAGGAGCTATAGAGCTTATCAACCACATCCCAACAGGAAATACATTTCATTGCTATTTGAACCCTTTATTGGAAGGAGAAATGCCATTTGAATCTTTTAAAGTTCATGGTCTATCAGTAGATTTTTTAAAAGACAAACCACTGTTTTCTGAGATAATAGAAAATTTAGTTATATTTATCGGTGGCTCAAAACTAATAATCCATAACGCAAAGTTCGATATAGGGTTCATAAACCATGAAATACAGAGACTTGAGATAAGCGATGTTGATACATATGATAAATTACCTTATAAGGAAATACCAAGCGAGAACATAATTGACACCTTAGAGATCGCAAAAAAAACATACCCTGGGAAATCAGTTTCACTAGATTCTTTGTGTATGAAGTTTGGTATAGACAACAAAAGAAAGGGTAAACATGGAGCGCTCATAGATAGCGAAATATTGTCAGAAGTGTATCTCGAGTTGACAGGAGGAAAACAACCCGGTTTCGAGTTTTCACAAGTAGGCTCTGAAACTGATGATAGGAATAGAAAAACTATAGAAAAAAGGAATTTTATTAGAAAAAATCCATTAGCTGAAAACAGAGTGTCCCAAAAAGAAATGGAGCTGCATAAGGAATTTATTTCTAAAATGAAGAAAAACTTCTGGTACTAATTTTTCTTTTTAGTCTTATATAGATCGAAAAAGTTAATATTCTTAATGTCGATATTCGGCATACCGCTCTCAATCATTATTTGAGATATTAATCTTCTTATGTATGGAAAAAGCATCTTTGGGCACTCAACCTTTATTTGCTTTTCTAGTAAATCTTCTTTTACATTTGGAAACTTGAATAAACCACAGTACGTCATTTCTAATATAAAAGCTGTTTTTTGATTAATTTTAGCTTCCAAATTAACAATAAGCGAAACCAACATTTGATTTTCATTTCGTCGCTTATTTTCGATTTCTATGTTTAGCGAAAAATCTGTCTTCCCCTTAAAATCTTCTTCTGTAAAGAAGGCATAATCCTCCTTTTTTTCAAAAGACATGTCTTTAACGAATTGCGATAAAAGCTCTATGTCATGGTTGAATAGTAAATTTTCAATATAGTTACTATATTCATCTGAAGCTATTTGTTTCGAAGACATAGAATTTTTAACTTTTATTTATTGTAAGGCACTATATACTCCATCTTACAGGTGGACACAATAAAATTAAATCTTATATATGTATTTTAGAAATTTAGTTCCTTTTTGAAGGGATAGAAATAAGAATTGGACCATAGAGAATGTTACAAATATTTATACTAGCAGCTGTAGCTATATTTCTTTTTTGGCGATTGAAAGCAGTGCTTGGTTCCAGAGATGGTTTTGAAAAGACCATCAAGGAGATTAAAAAATCAAGCGATGTAGTAAGTAACCCGAGGGTTATAGATGAAACAAAAAATGGTAGTCCTGACGATGACATTTTTGATTACGTTGAGGAAAACAGTAAAAATGCTCAGGTATTCAAAAAGATGAAGGAGTTTGACAGCGACTTTAGTGTGAACAAATTTGTTTCAGGCGCAAAAATGGCATATGAGATGATTCTGATGGCCTTCGAAAGAGGCGATACTGAAAAACTAAAAAATCTTTTGGAAAAGAAGGTATTAACAAGTTTCAAGTCCGTTATAGATAAAAGAAAAAAAGATGGGTTTATTGTTGATGCAAAATTTATAGGAATGAGAGACATAAGAATAATCAATGCGTCATTCAGTCAAAAAACAAAAATTGCTGACGTAACTTTATCGTTTAAATCCGAAATAACTACTGTTGTAAAGGACAGTAAAGGAGCTATCATTGAAGGACATCCAGATGAGATAAAGAAACAAAAAGACACCTGGGTTTTCACCAAAAATCTATCTGATAAAAGCCCTGTATGGTTTTTAAAGTCCACTCTATGAAAAAAGAAAAACTCATGCAAAAAACTAAAGATCAGATTTTATGGGAAGATTTTGTTGTTAAGAACAATATAAAAAAAAAATTTCAAACAACGAAAGAACTAATTCAAGTAACATAAGTTACAAAGATAGTTTGTTAACAAACGATTCTGTTTCTCATTCAAATAAAAGGTTAGGTAGATTCGTAAACGTGAAGAATCTTTCTAAAATGAGTTCTCCTAAAATCGATATAAATATAGAAAAAAATAAGCTAAAACGAATAAAAAGTGGAAGAATTAATATTGAAGGAACTATAGATCTTCATGGGTTCTCTCTAAAAGAGGCAAAAATGCGTTTACAACTATTTATTGGTGAAAGTTTCCAACGCAATAAGCGGCTTTTGTTGATCATCACTGGAAAGGGTAGAAACTCAAAGCCTAACATCCATGGAAAAAAACAAACAATTAAAACTGAAATTTATAAATGGCTCTCAGAAGACTTTTATCGCGATAAAGTGCAGTATATATCGAAGGCTTTAGATAAGCATGGAGGTGAAGGTGCTTATTACTTTTTTCTCGTAAAATCAAAGAACATATTTTCTTAAGTCAGCAGTTTTGGATAGACTACCAACGTGCTTTTCAACAAGTTTTGAATCAATCACCACCTTTTTCCCTTTTAAGTCAGGTGCATTGAAGCTAACGTTTTCAAGCACTTTCTCTAAGATCGTATGCAGCCTTCTAGCCCCAATATTTTCGATATTAAAATTTACTTCTTCCGCCAACGAACATATCTTTTCAATGCCATCGTCGCCAAAAATAAGCTCAACACCTTCGGTCTTGATCAATTCAATATACTGTTTGGTAAGACTGTTATCAGTATCAGTTAAAATTCTTTTAAAATGCTCTTTTTTTAATGGGCTTAATTGTACTCTTATAGGAAGACGCCCTTGTAATTCTGGGAGAAGATCAGATGGTTTCGAAAGATGGAAAGCTCCCGAGCAAATAAAAAGAATTTGATCTGTTTTAATGGGCCCGTATTTGGTGGATACGATCGTACCTTCAATTAGCGGGAGTAAATCGCGCTGAACCCCTTCTCGACTGACTTCCGCAGACTTCGACGTTGAGTTAGTACATACTTTATCTATCTCATCTATGAAGACGATGCCACTTTGTTCTACTCTAGTCTTGGCGTCTTTCTGTATAACTTCGTCATCCAAAAGCTTTTCCATTTCCTGGTCAATGAGTATTTGGTGACTTTCTCTGACCTTTAATTTTTTCTTTTTTTTGTGTGAACTGAAATTTTTTCCAAAAATATCGCTTAGGTTCATTACGCCCATGGAACCACTTTGAGACCCAGGCAAGTCTATCATAGGAAGGGAATTACTCTTTTCAAAGACCTCTATTTCAACTTCCTTTTCATCTAAAAGGCCGTCTCTCAATTTTTTTCTAAATGACTCTATGGTTGTCTCTCTTGCCTCTTCCCCAGCGATGTATTTCAACACAACATTCTCGGCTTCGCCTTTTGCTTTTTCATAGAGAGACTTACTCATTTCCTGCTTAACTAAAATGATAGCATTTTCTAAGAGATCTCGAATTATTTGATCAACATCTCTACCAACGTATCCTACCTCTGTAAATTTTGTAGCTTCGACTTTTAAAAAAGGTGCTTTTGCTAATTTAGACAAACGCCGAGATATTTCAGTCTTGCCAACACCTGTGGGGCCGATCATAAGTAAGTTTTTAGGGTATATTTCATCTTTTATATCATCAGTTAACTGTTGGTGCCTCCACCGATTTCTGAGTGCAATCGCAACAGATTTTTTCGCTTCTTCCTGACCTATTATAAATCGATCTAATTCTTTTACTATTTGTTTAGGGGTCAGATTGTTCAACATATTATTTCGAATTCAAAGTTAAATGTATTATCTCATCATTAGTGTAAACGCATATTTCTGAAGCAATGTTAATAGCCTTTATAGCAATTTCTTCTGAACTCCCTTTCCCCTCATAAAGCGCTCTTGCAGCAGCCAGGGCGAAGTTTCCACCAGAACCTACAGATGCTATATTGTTTTCTGGCTCTAAGACATCACCCGCACCCGTTATTATTAATAGATCTACCCCATCAGAAACTATCATCATGGCTTCTAAATTCCTTAAATACTTGTCAGTTCTCCAATCCTTGGCAAGCTCTACAGATGATTTCGATAATTGACCTGGGTATTTTTCAAGCTTCTCTTCTAATCTTTCTATAAGTGTAAAGGCATCCGCAGTTGAACCCGCAAAACCAGCTATGATTTCATAGCCTTCATTTTTGATAGATCTAATTTTCTGTGCTGTGCCTTTTATTATTGTGTTACCTAAACTTACTTGCCCGTCGCCTGCAATTGTTACACTTCCATTTTTTCTAACACCAACTATAGTTGTTCCATGCATATTATTCATATTTAGGTCAGTTTAAAGTTCTTGCCACTTCCTGGGTCGTAAAAATTTCTATAACATCATCCTTTCTTATATCTTCATATGCTTCAAATGCCATTCCACACTCCTGGCCAGACTGTACCTCTTTAACCTCATCTTTAAATCTTTTTAGCGTTTTTAGTTTTCCTGTATGTATAACCACATCTTCCCTCAACAGACGAACACCAACATCTCTTTTAGCGTGCCCTTCTGTAACCAAGCAACCAGCTATCTTCCCAACCCCAGTTATTTTGAATACTTCTTGTATTTTTGCATAACCTATAAATGTTTCTCTTATTTCTGGAGACAGGAGTCCCTCAGCCGCTTTAGTTATGTCGTCTACAAGATCATATATTATAGAGTAATATCTTATATCAATCTTTTTCTGACTGGCGCTCTCTCTTGCAGCTGTGTTTGCCCTAACGTTAAACCCTATAATTATAGAATTTGATGACAATGCCAGAGTAATGTCACTTTCAGTTATAGCTCCTACGCCTGAATGAACAACTCTAACCTCGACTTCTTCACTTTTTATTTTTTCCATCGCTTGGACAATAGCCTCACCGGATCCCCTGACATCACTTTTAACTATGATTGGAAGAAAAGATAATTTCTCGTCTTCCTTAGCTTTAGCCAACAATTGATCAAGTGAAGAACCCATGCCTACCGTATTTTTTTTGTTTTTTATATTTTGTTCTCTGTAAAGAGAAATTTCTCTGGCCTTAGCCTCACTTGGCAAAACGTTTAGAATATCTCCGGCTTCTGGAGTACCATTTAAGCCAAGAACTTCTACTGGTGTTGAAGGTAGAGCTAAATCAATTTTTTCTTTTTTATCGTCAAAAAGTGCTCTTACTTTACCCCATTGTTGGCCTACTACAAAGATATCACCTTTCTTTAAAGTACCTTTTTGAACCAAAACTGTAGCTACGGGACCTCTCCCCATATCGAGTTTTGCTTCAACTACTGTTCCTTCTGCTGGTCTTTTTTCGTTGGTTTTAAGCTCTAATAGTTCAGCTTGTAAGGTTATGTTTTCAAGCAACTTCTCCAAACCAGTACCATTTGTAGCTGATATTTCTGCCTCGAGAACATCTCCTGACATACTCTCAACAATAATCCCGTGCTGCAGAAGTTCTGTTCTTACTTTGTTTGGATCAGAGCCTTGTTTATCTATCTTATTTATCGCTACAATCATTGGAACTTTTGCTTCCTTGGCATGATTGATTGCTTCAATTGTTTGTGGCTTCACACTGTCATCTGCTGCAACAACTAATACTATAATATCAGTGATAGTTGCACCCCTAGATCTCATATTGCTAAATGCTTCATGTCCCGGAGTATCAAGGAACGTCAGCTTTTGATTGTTATTGACGGTAATTTGATATGCACCTATGTGCTGGGTTATACCACCAGCTTCACTAGAAACAATATTTGTTTTTCTGAGAGTATCTAGTAGTGTGGTCTTTCCATGATCTACATGGCCCATTATTGTAACAACAGGAGGCCTTGGGGATTTAGTGTCTTCATTTTTATCATCAATGTTAATTATTACATCTTCTACATCAGCATCCGAAACTCTGATAGCGTGGTGACCAAACTCTTCAACTAATAAAGTAGCCGTATCTATATCAATAGCTTGGTTTTTTGTAACCATTATACCATTTGTCATTAGTTTTTTTACTAAATCAGCAGATCGTTCTGCCATTCTGTTGGCAAGTTCCTGTACCGTGAGAGGAGTGTCTGGAATTTGAACGTCTCGAATAATCTTTTCTCTTTCCAAAGAGGTCTCTTGCATTTGCCGTTTTTCTTTTTCTTGTCTTCTTCTTAGAGAAGCAATAGAACGTTGGCGACCCCCATCATCTCCTAAAGCCTGTGTTATGGTTATCTTGCCGGATCTTCTCTTGTTTTCGTTTAACTTAGTAGATTTAAAATTCGATTTTTCACTATTATCTCTTGTTTTGTTTTCATAAGATGTCTTTTGATTGCTTTCGGTTTTTGTTCTCTTTTTTGATCCAGTTAAATCAGGTGTTTCTAAATTTATAGATTCAGGAATTTTATTTTGATCTTTTAACTCTGTAGGCTTCGATTCTTTATCTAGAGATTTTTTTTCTTGTTTGTTTTGCTCCAGTAACTTTTTTTCCTCCGCTCTAGAAGCTTCTATGGCTTTTTTTCGTCGTAATATCTCTTCATTTTCATTAGTCTCTATTTCAGCGACCACATTTTTATTGTTTTCTTCGATTAAAGGACCCTTTTTCGAAATCAGCAGCTTTTTCTTTTTTGTTTCTACTACAACGGATTTGGATCTACCATGCGAGAAGCTTTGTCGAACTGTATTAGTTCCACTTTTAAGCCCCAATACCTTTGGTTTGTTGTCTCTGTTTTCACTATCAGTCATCGCAATCACTATTAATTAATGGTTATCTATAACACCTTTTAGTTTATTTAAGTCCACTTGAATAGTTTTTTTAAAATTTTTGGAGAAAACACCAACATATTTAACATTAATTTTACCAGTACTTTTTTCTAAATCTTCTTGTTCAAGTAAGCTTTCAAAAATTGAAACATTTTCAGAGGCAAAAAAAGATTTGTTAGCCAAGCTCTTTGCACCCATAGCTACAATTATTAAACAGTGTCTATTTTGTATTAATTGCGTTTTTATCGCGTCTAAACCTATGGTCAAAACACCAGATTTTTTTGTCATAGAAATAGTACTCAAAATTTTCTTTCTAAGATTCATTTCAATAAGATAGACCAGATCTGGTGAGAAAATTTTTGAGACACCGAAATAGGTTTTTAATTCGTCTTTTTGTAAAATATCAACTATAAGGGCTTTATTGGCTGGTAGCCAAACCGATTTTCCGGGGAGCTTATCGCACAAATCTGGAATCAATTTACTATCTGGGCTTAGACAAATCTTTATGAAATTATCTTTGTTAATACTGGAGCTATTCAAGAAGATCTTTTTATTCAAAACTACCAATTTCTATTAATTTGTTTTATTTTACAAGAGACTTGATTATCTCTTCCGACTCTTCTTTTGTAACCCATCCCAGCATTTCCCTTGCCTTCATTATAAGTTGTTGAGCCTCAGAAAGTGTAATATCAAAATGTTCGAGGAGACCCTCATCTCTTACCCTTTTCCCATCAATAGTTGTATAGCCACCAGCTAACTCCCAATCTGCACAGGTAGCGAACTCCTTTAGAGATTTTATCCCATCCTTAACTAATACTTCCAGCATTTGTGGATTTAACCCCTCGAAGTTTAACAAATCATCCTCAATCCCATTTGACTTTGCAAAATCCAAAGATTTTTTATTAAGATTCTCGAGATAATCTTTCGCTCTCTCTTGTAATTCTGTCGCAGTTTCTTCGTCGAAACCATCTATCGAGCTGATCTCACTAGATTCAACATAAGCAACCTCTTCCATAGTAGAAAAACCTTCGGATACCAAAAGCTGAGCAACCATCTCATCAACATTTAGATGCTCCATAAAAAGATTTGATCTTTCGTTGAACTCTTCTTGCCGTCTTTGCGACTCATCTTCTTCAGTCAATATGTCAATGTCGTATTCAGTTAACTGACTTGCAAGCCTCACATTTTGTCCTCTGCGGCCAATTGCTAAAGATAGTTGATCATTTGGGACCACAACCTCTATTCTCTTTGCGTCCTCATCAAGAACGACTTTACTGACTTCAGCCGGTTGAAGGGCGTTAACAAGAAAAGTAGGTGCATCATCATTCCAAGGAATGATGTCAATTTTTTCGCCCTGCAATTCATTTACCACCGCTTGAACCCTGCTACCACGCATCCCGACGCACGCGCCGACAGGGTCTATTGAGCTATCATGAGATAAAACACCAATTTTTGCTCGGCTACCGGGATCACGACAAACTGTCTTAATGTCAATTATACCATCATAAATTTCAGGAACCTCCATCTTAAATAGTTCCACTAGAAACTCAGAATTAGTTCTAGATAAAAATATCTGTGGTCCTCTTGTGTCCTCTTTTACTTCTTTTATGTAAGCTCTAACTCTATCACCAACTCGTAGAACCTCTCTTCTAATTAACTGATCCCTTTTCAATACTGCTTCAGCTCTTCCTAAGTCCACTATCACGTTACCGTATTCAACTCTCTTGACTTGACCGTTTATAATTTGCCCAACCTTGTCTTTATATTCTTCATACTGCCTTGCACGGTCAGCCTCTCGTACTTTTTGAACAATTATTTGTTTAGCTGCCTGCGCTGCTATTCTACCAAAATCCATTGGAGGCAACTGCTCTTCGATGAAATCATCCAGTGTCACTTGAGGGTTAATTTTTTTTGCATCAGTTTCGTTGATTTCAGTGAAATGGTTTTCGACTTGCTCAACAACCTTTCGCCATCTTGACATTGATACCGTTCCTGATCTTGAGTCAATGTCAGCTCTTATGTCGTATTCCTGACCGTATTTGGATTTGGCCGCTTTAGCTAGGCTCTCTTCCATTGCATCGATCACTAGCTTTGGGTCAATTAATTTTTCTTTAGCTACTGCATCAGCTATTTGAATAAGCTCACTACCACTTCCTGATGAAATATTCATTTAAACTCCATTTCTTTTATATTTTCTAAAGACATTCCTTCTAAATCTATTTTAATATCTAAAACACGAGATAAGTCTAAGCATGTCTCTCCGCTATTATTTGACAAGGTCAATGAATTTTGGCTATAGGCAATTAATTTTCCTCTTCCTGAGTAGGTCTCACTTTTTACCTTTACGTTGTGGTTTTTATATTTTGCGAAATCATCCAATGAGGAAAGGTATCTATCTATTCCAGCAGAAGACACCTCGAGCCTAAAAGGATCTCTTATTATGCTTTCAATATCCAAAAGAGAATTAATTTCCACTGAAATTTCTGCGCATTCATCTATCGTCACTTTACCATCTATCCTATCTAGAAAAACCAACAATTTTAACTCTTTACCTTTTCGAAACTGTATTTTAACTATCCTCAACCCCTTATCTAAAATATAGGGCTCTAAAACCGTATATATTTTTTTCTCAGTAGAGGTGTTCGCAATTAAATTTAACAATAATGGGCTCCAAAAAAAAAGGGCCTTAAAGCCCAAAATCTAAAACCAAACAAAGTGTTTTTTATACAAGGTTTTTAGATTTAATACAACAGTAAAGTGATCTTTTAAAAGTCAGAAGCAATACCCTTGACTTCCCAGTCACCGTATCTTGTCGGTTCTAGTCCACCCCGCCCTTTTTTTTCAGCTGGCATTTTTTTAATATTAGTATCTTTATCAGCATACCTTTTTTTAGCTTCGTCAAGAGCTCGCTTGGCTTGTTTTGATTTTTTCTCTGTATTAGTCATTATTGTTTTTTAAAAATAAAAATATGAATTTAGATATAGTATAGAGTAACAAAAATCATATATAAAAATTCGCTGAAATGGAAAAAAAATTTAATAAAAAAACATATGACAAAATTTTGACTACAGCTTATTTTATTGTGCTCAATGTTTTCAAAAAAAACATTTCTACAAGACAGTCGATGGCCTCAAAGGCTATAAAATATTCGAGTCTTTCAAGTTCTGATAAAGCGAAATGTAATGATTTGGTCCAAAAAGTATTGAGATTCACAGTTTATCTAGATCCTTGGATTAACAGAAACAAAAAGGGAAGGTTAAGGATAGAGATTTTTTGTCTAGTGCGACTTGCTCTAGTAGATATTTTGGTAAGAAATGTAAGGCAGGAAACTGTATTAAAAAAATATTCAGAACTTGCGTCCTCTTTTGAAAGGACAAAGCACAGCAAAGACCAATTGAGGTACTTTATACATCTTGGATATTCTGTGTTGAAAAAAAAATCTCTTGAGCCATTATTTTTATTTGAAAGTAAAATACGTGAAGTACTGCTAAGTCAATATGGTACAAAAGTTATAGAAAGAGTGGAAAAGATTTTTTCTTATTCATCTTTTATAGACCTATCTATAAAAAGCAGTGCGTCAGACGAAAATTATTTTAAACAATTCAAAGGAACATCTGTTAACCGATCACATTTAAGGCTATCTCAAAAAACCAGTTTAATCAAAACAAAAGGGTACTGCGCTGGGGACTGGTGGGTACAGAGTTTAGCTGCATCTATGCCCGTTAAAATAGCTCCAATGGATTTAAAAAAGAAAATTGTTTTAGACGTTTGTTGTGCCCCCGGAGGAAAGTCTTTTCAATTGGCCGACAAGGGGGCAATTTTGACTTCAATTGATAAGTCTGAGAGAAGGCTGAAACTCATGAAGGAAAATTTGGATAGATTGAACTACGATTTGGATTTAATTTGCAAAGATGTTTTTGAATATCAACCAAAAAGTCTTTTTGATATTATCCTCCTAGATCCTCCATGCACTGCTACTGGAACTATTGGAAAAAACCCTGACCTTCAATTTCTTAACCCACTTGATAAATTGGAGGAATTATCAGATATACAGCAAAAAATGTTAAAACGTTGCGCCAGTTGGCTCCAAGATGATGGCTACATAATTTATTCCGTTTGCTCTCTGCTTAAAGAGGAGGGAGAAGATCAAATAAGGCGATTTTTAAAAAAAAATAAAGAATTTCGCTTAATTTATCCCAAAAAACAAGGTTTCTTAAATCAAGAAGGTTACGAGACCAACAAAGAGAGCGGAATAAGGATAATGCCTTTTTTTGGGGAAGATTTAGGGGGAACCGAAGGTTTTTTTATTGCATATTTACACCTAAAAGGAAAAAGTAATTAAATGTTGTTTTTTATTAAAGAGTTAGTTTTCTATTGCATCGAGAAATTTTTTCTGAATTTATCAAAAGAGTTTGCTCGGGTATTTTCGGATAGCAAAAGATTGTCGGTTTTAAAAACACTACCTAGCGCAAATATAGGCAATGAAGCGATAGGTCAGCAACTATTAAAAAAGATAAATATATTTGGCAATGTTGTACTAGACGTCAAAGCTGACAATCCATGGCGCATTTTACCTTTTTCTGATGAGGTTGAAGTCGGGATCGATGGTTTTCTATGGCTAAATGACCTTTCAATTGTAAACAACCAAAGCTCCAGGGAGCTGTCGCAAGCTTGGATAGAAACGTTTCCCTTAAACCGATTAAACAAAAATGTGCAATCAAGCTCTTCAAGATTAGGGGCAATAGTTAGAAATTATATATATTTAAAAAATTGTAGCAAAAGTGAACAATTGAAAAAAATAAATAAGATATTGAAGAACGATTACCTTTTTTTAAACTTTTATAAAAATTTTTCATTTAATATTTTGGAGCGGCTTTACATTTGTCACAGTTTGGTTTTGTCTGGATATGCCTTTAACTTCACAAAAAAAAAGCAAAAAAAGGCTATCAGATATATGATAAGATTATTTATTCTTTACAAGAATAGACTAAAAAAAGGTCAAATAAGAAATCCGGAAGAGTTATCAAAAGTATTCTTTTTACTACTCGAAACAATTGATATTGCAAAAAAGCTTGAAAGTGGCAAGCCGTCCTTTGAGGAAGAAAAATTAAGAAAAATATCATATTTTTTTGGTTCCTCTTTAAGGTATTTGCAGTTTGATAATGGAAGCTTAGTTAGCGCCCATGGTGGGAGTTTGGGAGATTTCGATAGATATGTAAGGCTTTTAGGAGAAATTAAAAACTATAAAGAAGGTGATTTAGTAAGTGACTTAGGTTTCAAGCGGCTAAATGGAGCTAGATTGTCAATGATTATTGATGCTAGTGCTCCTCTTTACGGAAAAAGAGATGGGATTGCGCATGCAGGTTTTTCATCTTTCGAATTGTACTATGGCGCAAAGGCTATTTTTGTAAACTGTGGGGGTGGTAGCAGGTTTGGGCATCAATACAGGAAATATTGTCAAAGCTCTAAGGCACACAACGTTTTGTTATTTAATGAAAAGTCACAATGTTCATTTGGAAAAAAGAGTTTTTCAAGAAGAAACACTTATTATTACATAAAAGATGGGCCTAGGAACACTAGGATAGTTTGTGAAAACTCTCTCACTGAAAAAATTGTAGAGTTGTCTCATGACGCATACAAAAAAGACTATCACATATCCGTTAACAGGAGACTTTCAATTGATCTTGTAAAAAATTGTGTGATGGGAAAAGATGCAGTATTTCCCGAAGATAATTTAAAAAAAAATCTAATTGATGCCTCTGTGATGCTCTATTTTCATTTGCATCCTTCAATTTCTTGCAAAAAGAGGAGGAATGGTGTCTTGCTCGAAATTCCAGGTAATAAAAAAATGTTTTTCACACATAAAGGAGGAAACTTACGTCTTGAAAAGTCAACATACACAGGTAATTTTAATGAACCTCAGGAAATTACAAAGATGGTGATTGAGAATAGTGTCAAACAAAGCGAAGGTAAAATAAATTGGAAACTAGAGGAGTTTATTGATTGAAACCAGGAACAACACCCATCCGCAGAGCACTAATAAGTGTTAGTGACAAGACTAATCTAAAGGATTTAGGAAAATTTCTAGAGGGATTGGGTGTAGAACTCATCTCTACAGGAGGAACTGCTCGATATTTAAAAAAAGTGGGCTTAAAAGTTAAAGAGGTGAGCGATTTGACAGGATTCCCAGAGATTTTGAATGGTAGAGTTAAAACACTCCATCCAAAAGTCCATGCTCCAATACTATTTGATAGGGATGATACGGTTAGTGTTAAAGAGTTAAGAAAAATGGGCTCACAAGCTATAGATTTAGTGGTTGTAAATCTTTATCCTTTCGAAACTATTTTAAAAAGTAGAGCTCCTAGAAAAGACATAATCGATAATATCGACATAGGCGGGGTAGCTCTTATGAGAGCAGCAGCCAAGAACTTTGATCATGTAATGGTTATTTCTGATCCAACTGATTATATTGAATTAAAGAAAGAGCTATCAAATTTCCAAGGGTGTACTCGACAGAAAACAAGAAAATTTTTCGCGGGAAAAGCGTTTTCTCAAACATCATATTACGATCACTTAATAACAGGATGGTTTTTATCTAAAAAGCAGGTTAAACATATTAAAAGTCGTCTTTTTGGTGGATTAACAAGAGAAATTTTGAAGTATGGAGAGAATCCTCATCAAGGTGCATCCTATCTCAATAGTCCTAATTTAGAAAGAAAAGCAAAATATCTTGTAAAAATTTTACATGGAGCTTTATCTTACAATAACCTTGCTGATACGACGGCAGCCTACAAAATATTATGTGAGCTTGAAGATTACAACAAACCATCCTGTGTAATTATAAAGCATGGAAATCCGTGTGGAGTAGCGATTGATAACAAAATTTTAGGTGCTTATAAAAAAAGTTTTGAAACAGACCCTATATCTGCTTTTGGAGGAATTGTTGCTGTAAATCAGAAAGTTGATGAGAAACTAGCAGAGAAAATATTAAGCGTATTTACAGAGGTGATAATCGCAAAAAGCTTCTCACCAGAGGCTTTTAAAATGCTAAGTGTAAAAAAGAACATCAAAATTGTTGAAATAAAGAGCTTTGATAGAACCTTATTAGATACAGAGGAGGTTAGGTCGGTCATAGGAGGATATCTTGTTCAGGAAACTTCTTTAAATAAACTTAATGAAGAGGAATTCAAAGTAGTAACGAAAAGAAAACCGAGCAAAAAAGAATTTGATAACTTGGTCTTTCTATGGAAGATCGTTAAACACGTAAAATCAAACGCTATCGTTGTTGGAAAAAATCTATGCATAACTGGAATTGGAGCTGGACAGACCAATAGAGTAGGGAGTGTGAAACTAGCGATAGAGAATTTGCGAAGGTTAGGAAAAAAAAATACAAACAATTTGAAAATTATATCCAATGGTATGGCTTCAGATGCTTTTTTCCCATTTCCTGACTCAATTAAAATGGCTTCTCGAAAAGGAATTTCTTGTATAATTCAGCCTGGAGGATCAATTAACGATTTGGACGTTATTAAGGCAGCCGATAAGCTAAATATCTCAATGATTTTTACAAAAAGGAGACTTTTCAGTCACTAAATATTGGCTTGGATTCTGATGCTAAAAGTATTGGCACACCGTCTCGGACCGGAAACTTTATTTTTGCAACTTTAGATATCAGATAATTTTCATTTTTGTCATAATATAGCGCTCCACCACTAATGGGGCAAACCAATAATCTGGTCAGATTAGTATTGAACTCATTTTTTTTCTTATTGGACATATCGACTTTCAAGGTCATTTTCCGATGATAGCTTCATCAATGTTACTAAAACGTCTAACCTCTTGACTATCGTTTCCGCCTCTAAAAGAACCTGCTTTTCCTCAGGTTCAAATGGACAGAGCATAGATAAAGAGTTTACAAGAACTTCTTCTCTAGCTTTTTTGAGCACGTCCCAGTCGGATGCAATTTGTGCGCTATCTAAATACTTTTTTAAAATTTCTAAAAAACCGTTTCTGTCAAAACTATTTATACCTTCGAAGGGAACAAGGTCACTACTGTAAAAATCCCAATCTATTTCAGATAATATATAAGGCTTTTGATCCTCCATTTCTTTTCTAAATTTAAATCTTGAAACGCCTTCTAATGTAATAAGGTATCTTCCGTCTTCAGTTTCAGTAAAGGAAACAATTCTACCTGCACACCCAACTTTTTGAAACTTATTCGTTCCATTCAGTTTGTTTTTTGTATCTAGTTTAATAGGCTGAATCATTCCTATCAGCCTATGTTTTGTTGCAAGTGTGTCTTCAACCATGCTTATGTACCTTGGCTCAAATATATTGAGCGGAAGTCTACTGTTAGGAAGTAACAATGCACCGGGAAGAGGAAAAAGGGGTATATTTTCAGGTAATTTTTCCATATTTATCAAACAAAAATTAACGATGTTAGCGCTCTTCGCCCTTTTTTGGAAAGCTCGTTCTCACTACCAAGATGATCAAAAATTAATAGTAGCTGTTTTTTTGCATAACCATCCTTCCATTCCTTGTCTTTTCTAAACATTTCTAAAAGAACGTCTATACACTCGGAGAAGTTATTTTCCTTAAAAAGTACTTTAGAATAATCCATCTTGCAATCGAGGTCGGCAGGGTTTTTCTGCATTTTGTCCCAAATTTCTTTCTTGCTATTTTCGACATCACTATTCTTCAAAAGTTCATAAGATGAAATAGCACCTTTAACCGCATTATCTTTAAGTATTTCAGGTGACAATTTCTCAATTAACTGCTCGACTCCGTCAAAGTCGCCTAATCCAACACTTGACCTTATTAACAGAGAATAATTTTCAGGAGATGGGTTGGACTTAATTAACTCTTCGGATGCTAATTTTACTTCCTCAAACCTTCCTTCCGAAAGTAAGACCTTAAATTCTTCAGAAACATTCGAATTGATTTTTGAAAATTTTTTTATTAGCGTGTCTAAGAATTTTTCTACTTCGGGTTCGGTTTTTGCGCCCATAAATCCATCAACTGGTTGACCATCTGAAAAAGCGAAGACTGCGGGGATAGACTGTATTCTAAGTTGAGAGGCAATACCTTGGTTTTCGTCTATATTAACTTTAACTACTTCAAGATGCTCCTTCTTTTTGGTTGCTTGACTTTCCAGAATAGGAGTTAAGGCCTTGCATGGACCACACCACGGAGCCCAAAAGTCAACTATTACTATTTTTTCTTTGGATTTTTCAATAACCTCGGGGGCAAATGTATTTTCACTTACATCCTTTATAGACTCTACTATCATGTTAGAAACATCCTTTCCCCTCACGATCAATATAAGTCATTAAATCTATTAACAAACTTTTTTCTTACAAAAAATGGTGGTTTTGGCAATAAGTTGTTCTCATATCCTTTAATTTCTTCATGTTTTCCAAATATTCTGTCAGCCTCCTTTTTTGAAAATCCTGCAAGATGTATAGCTTCCAACCAAGCAGCTTTTTTGTCTGCTAACTTGACGCGTCTTTTGATTATTTTAATTCTTTTCGTTGGGATATTGAACCTTATACAAATTGCTCTTGTTAACTTTTCATCCAATTCTTCATAGGTGTCACCCAAATGGGATTTTAGAGGAGAGATCATATCGCCTATTACATATTCGGCGGAGTCGTGAAGTAAAGCAAATAATTTCGAAGAATTATCCATTTGCGGGAATAGCTTTGCAAAAATATTTTCAACTAAAAGACTGTGCTGCGCAACTGAAAAGGGGTATTCTCCGATAGTTTGACCATTCCATCTAGCTAAAAACGAAAGGCCATGCGCTATATCTTCTATTTCTATATCAAGAGGGCTTGGGTCTAATAGCTCAAGCCTTCTACCTGAAAGCATCCTTTGCCATTCCCTTTTTAT
>CACBNQ010000018.1 GCA_902540655.1 uncultured Alphaproteobacteria bacterium
TCTTTTTTAACTTACTAATTACGGATGTAAGTTATGCCGATGTAGCTCAGTTGGTTAGAGCACTAGATTGTGGATCTAGGGGTCGTTGGTTCGAATCCAACCATCGGTACCACTCTCGAAAAATAAGTACACAATATGGTCAAAATAAATGGAA
This sequence comes from uncultured Alphaproteobacteria bacterium, assembly GCA_902540655.1. Lineage (GTDB taxonomy): Bacteria > Pseudomonadota > Alphaproteobacteria > Rhodobacterales > Rhodobacteraceae > CACIJG01. The sequence continues at coordinate 155 of CACBNQ010000018.1, forward strand.
ATGAAATAAGAAAAGGCAATGTTATCGAACATAAGAATGGTTTATGGATTGCAGTGAAAACATCTCATGTTAAGCCAGGCAAAGGTGGCGCTTTTGCCCAGGTAGAATTAAAAAATATTAGAACAAACTCTAAATTAAATGAACGGTTCAGGTCAGCTGATAAGATTGAAAGAGTAAGACTTGAACAAAAGGACTACCAGTTCTTATATAAAAGTGATGCAGACTTTATATTTATGGATAATGAAACCTTCGAACAAATCACCATCAAAGAAGATGCCTTGAACGTCGTCACCAATTTTCTTAAAGAAGGATTAGTAGTTCAAATTGAGTTTTTTGAAAATGAGGCTTTGAACGTTTCATTGCCTGAAAAATTGTCCTGTACTGTAAAAGAAACTGAACCTACAATTAAGGGACAAACCGCTGCAAACAGCTCTAAACCAGCAATCCTCGATAACGGTTTGCGAATCATGGTTCCTCAATTTATTTATGAAGGGGAATCAATAATAGTTTCTACTGAAACATGCGAATATCTTGAGAGATCTTAAGCACCCCAAAGGCGTCTTATGCAAAACAATACTGCCAATTTAAACATAATGATAAAAGCTGCTAGGAAAGCTTCTAAATCACTTATTAGAGATTTCAATGAAATCGAAAAGCTTCAGGTTGTATCGAAAAAAGCAGGTGACTTCGTATCAAAAGCTGATTTGAGAGCAGAAAAGATAATCAAAGAGGAATTACTTTCTGCGCGACCAAGTTACGGTTGGTGCGCTGAAGAAAGTCAGGAGATAGAAGGAGGAGACCCCACGAGAAGATGGATAGTGGATCCATTAGATGGAACAACCAATTTTTTGCATGGCATTCCTCATTGGGCCATATCTATCGCTCTGGAACATAAGAAAGAAATCGTTGCAGGAATAATTTATGATCCTACTAAAGATGAATTGTTTTCTGCGCAGAAGGGCGGTGGGTCTTGGTTAAATGAACAAAGATTAAGAGTATCTAATAGAACTAAATTCCAGGAAATGTTGTTTTCTACAGGCATTCCTTTCGGTCAAAATGATAATCTACAAAATTCTCTTTCATCTATTGGGAATCTTATGCCTAGTTGTTCAGGAATAAGAAGAAATGGTGCAGCTGCACTGGATTTAGCATACGTTGCTGCTGGCAGATTTGATGGCTTTTGGGAACAAAACTTATCTCCATGGGATATGGCAGCGGGAATAATTCTTGTGAAAGAGGCGGGAGGGATTTTAGAAAGTATAGAAACAAATCACACCCCCTTGGAAACCGGAAATATTATTTGCTCGAACAATCAGGAGGCAGTCTTTAAAAAATTTTCTGAAATTATTAGATCTTCAGTTCACTAGGGTGAGTGGTTGTCCAAAAACAGTTAATTTCTCCTCTTTGAAATCTTCCTTGATTTTAATCAAACAGTAATTATCGAAAATACTGTATATTTCTCCTACAACCTTGCTATTACAATAAATTTTTTTGTCATCTTTATTTTCGGGGTCGTTGGGAATATGTCCACAATAAAGCTTATTTTTTAACTTCGCCTTATGTTTCATTCGTGCAGTCACTTCTTGGCCTATATAACAACCTTTTTTGAAGTCGACGCCTTTAATTTTCTCAAAGTTCAACTCTAAAATATAGGATTTTTCAGGGATCAATTCTATTCCTGTTTCCGGAACAAGGCTTTTTATTCTATTAGTCTCAAATTCCTTAAACCCTCTTCTCTCATTTGGAAACTCCTCATTAAAATCATAACAACGCCAGCCCAATATATTTGCCCTTGGGTCAGCAAAAGAACAAGTTTCTTGCTGCCTAGAACTCAGCACAACCTGACATTCATTATAAAAAATAGTCACATCGGAATTGAGTTTATAAAATTCTAGAAATTTTTTGAATGCTGTAGCTCTAGACTGATGGATGTCGATATAAATTTCCCTATTACTCAAGGAAAAAACAAAAAAATCAAATAAATATTTGCCTTGGGGAGACAAAATAGCAGTGTAAATAATACCCTCTTTCGATACTTTCTCAATATTGTTCGTAGTTAGTGCTTGCAGAAAATCAATTTTATCCTCTCCTTTTATGGCTAGAATGGCTCTATTTTTGTCAACAAAGGAAAAATCGGCAATATCAGTTTTAACCATCGTTTTTCTTTTCTACTTGTGAGTTGAATAAATTAGAATAAAGAGAATTGTCCAGCAATAATTTACTATGCCTACCCTGTCCCACAATTTTCCCCTTGTCCAAAACCAATACTTTGTCGCTATCAACTATAGTAGATAATCTATGCGCTATTGTAATTGTAGTTGAATGCTTTGCAAGATTACTAAGGGATTTTTGGATCAACTTCTCTGACTTACTGTCCAAGGCCGAGGTTGGTTCATCTAAAAGAAGAAGGGGGCTAGCCCTAAGAAAGGCACGAGCTATAGAAATTCTTTGGCGTTGCCCCCCTGATAGGGTTGATCCTCTTGGGCCAACGACTGTATTTAAACCATCATTTAACTCATTAGTAAATTCGTCAACATAAGCCATTTTAGCTGCCTCTCTTATTTCTACATCAGAAGCTGTTGGCTTTCCAAATCTAATATTTTCGAGTATCGTTTCGTCAAACACCATGCCATCTTGACGTACAACAGAAATGAGAGAACGCAGGTCATTCAAACAGAAGTCTTGAATATTTATTCCGTTAAGCTTTATAAGCCCACTACTTGGGTCTATCAACCTTGTAATAAGATTAAACAAAGTTGTTTTTCCGCTACCAGAATAGCCAACAATCGCATTTGATGTGCCCTCCTCTATCCCAAAAGTTACATTTTCAAGAACTTTTTTATCTTCGTAAAAAAAGTGTACGCCATCGAACTCAATTCCTATCTTATCAATTTTTTTTTCAACACTAGACAATGTTGGAAAAACTATAGATGATTTTTCCTCAAAAATTTTAAATACGCGTTCTAAGCTAGCCATGGCAACTTGAATATTACCCGAGACATTACTCAATCTTCTGAGAGGTTCAAAAATTAATGCCATAGCAGTGAAAAAACTCATGAACTCTCCTATAGTCTTAGACCCTGATGTGATATCGATAGCGCCAAAAACCATTACAGATAAAAACCCAATTGCTGCTATGACATCAATCATGGCGGGGATACCCGCCATTCCAGCCTCGAGTCGAAGCCTTACTCTATGCGTAAGTTGAAGGATATCAAAAAATTTGTTGCGTTCACGCCCTTCAGCTCGGTTAAGCTTAATATCAGTTATGCCGTGGAATATCTCATCCAACCGAACGTTCGCTTTCGACTCATAGTCCCTATTTTCTCCCGCTCTGGATCTTACTAAGCCTTGTAGAAGCAAAATTGGTAACACTAAAAATGGAATTCCCAAAAAGGCAATTAAAGACCATTTCCAATCGATAAAAAACACGACGGCAAGCAAAGATATTAATGAAAATCCGTCTCTTCCAACCGTCATAAATGCTTCTCCAACGGACTCAGACAAAGCTTTGCTATCAGCTCTTACCCTATCCATAAGAATACCTGGTGAGTTTTTTTGATGGAACCCAACATCCATATTTAAAAGATGTGCTACCATTCGATCCTGAATAACTTTAATGATTTTCTGGCAAACATTTACTGTCAAAAGCCTATGAACGAACCCTGCTATGGCCCTTATTGAAAAAATGGAAAAGATTACAACTGCAACAATTAAAATGCTTGATGTATCTTTAGAAACCAAAACATTATCAAATAAAAATTTAATTGAATAAGAAAGCAGTCCCAACATCGAACCTTCTATTGACATAAAAATCAATGCCGTAAATAGAAGACCGAAATGCTCTCTTACATATATACTCCAGAACCATTTAAAAAGAGGTTTTTTGTCATCTTCAATATTCATATTAATAATTTTATCTGGGAATTTTGAACCAATGAGAATTTTTTCTAAAATCACTGTACCTTTGTGTCATCTCATCTCTATGGTAACGTTTCTCTACCCAATCCAAAAAGTTAATCCTCTCTTTTTTGAACGCATGCCTATATTCCATAAGCATAAAGTCTAAAATTCCTGCAGTCCAACCGCCCAGGTGTAAAAACTTAAAGGAAAGTTGCTTTTGAGCTATTTCCACAGTTGTATTTAGAACCAATAAGAAATAAAGAGCAGAGCCTAAACCGGCTCTATCAGAGCCTGACTTACAGTGCATCAAAAAAGGTTTTTTTATGGTTTTAAAAACTTCATTTATTTCAAAAATTTTTTCTTTTTCAGGCAATTTTGATGAGTATAATTTTATGTTGATCAGATTAATCCCGATCTCCTTACATATATTTTTCTCAATAAAAAATGCTCCTTGGTTAGACTCCCCTCTAAAATTTATTATAGATTGAATCCCTTTTTCTTTTTGCCATTCCAATATCCGCTTCTCAGAGGGCTGATTAGATCTGAACACTCCGGGCGCTATCTGAAAATTATTATGGTAAAAAATTCTAAGAAACTCATGGTCTATCCAGAAAGCATGCTTTTCAGCAGATTTCTTATTTGAGGAAGAGAAAGTTTTTTCTAAATCACTTCTCCAGTTTTCATCAAACTTTTCAAACTTTTGCTTTAAGTTAAACAATATGGTCATCCTTTTCCGCGATTAGTATTACAACACTTCCAAACCAGCAAGACTTTTTGATTGCAAATAGCTATAACTTTTGTTTATAGGTTACATTAACAACTTAGATTGGTGAAATAATAATGAAAGTTTCTAACGGACGCATACACAGAGCTCTTCCCGGACCATCAATAATACCAGATAAGGTACTTCAAGCTATGCAAAGACCTGCTCCCAACATTTATGGAGGCGAGCTCGAAGAGATTACTATGAGCATATTATCGGATATTTCTAGATTAGCTGGCAGCAAAGGCAGAGTAGCTCTGTATATATCAAATGGTCATGGGGTATGGGAAGCGGCCTTAACAAATCTCTTTAATGAAGATGACAAAATTCTAACTATTTCAAATGGTGTTTTTGGCAAGCACTGGGGTAACATTGCTTCAAAGCTTGGGATAGAGGTAGTTCATTTAGAATACGGCATGGACAGGGCTTTTGAATTCAATGACCTCGAAAAAGCTCTTTCCGAGGATAAAGATAAAAAAATCAAAGGTATTTTGGTTGTTCAAACAGACACTGCTTCTTCTATGCTTTTAAACATAGAAGAAATAAGTAAATTAAGACAAAGTTTGAATCACCCGGCCTTGTTATTAGTAGACAGTATTGCATGTTTTGGATGTGATGATATGAAAATGGATGAATGGGGTGTTGATCTACTATTAACAGCATCACAAAAAGGTCTAATGACTCCGCCTGGCTTAGGATACCTAGTGATAGGAGAGAGAGCTGAGATCCAAGCAAAAAAAGTTATAAAAAAATCAGCTTACTGGGATTGGGGACCTAGACTTGATCCAACAAATTTTTATGAAATTTATTTTGGAACTGCACCAACACACTTACTATTTGCACAAAAGGCAGCACTAGAGATTATGAACGAAGAAGGTAAAGATAATATAATAAAAAGACATGAGATACTTGCCGGTACAGTCTGGAAAGCCGTTGATATATGGAGTCAAGAAGGAGTGTTGAAATTTAATGTTCCTAAAAAGGATAATAGATCTCACGCTGTCACCACACTTGTTGCCAAAAACTATGATCTTCTCCCATTTAAAAACTGGGTAGAGAAAAATACTGGGGTTGAATTGGGGATTGGATTAGGATTTGAGGGTCCAGAGTACTTTGATGGGAATTCTGCGTTCAGAATTGCACATATGGGCCACCTTAATCCTCACATGCTTCTTGGGGTCTTAGCTTCGTTAGAAATGGGTCTTATAGCAGCTAATATACCATTCAAAAAGGGTGGCCTAGATAATGCTATTGATTACCTAGCAAACTCTATAAATAGTGAGAGTTAAAGATTTTTAATTATCCTATTCATTGCATCATCTAAGACCGTTAAATCGTTATTTGTGCCTGCGGTAATCCTTACATACGAATTGAGAGGCTTAACACTTGGCATGCGGACAAAAATCTTTTCTTGAATTAAATTGTTCATTAACTTTGCCGCAAAGTTACCATCACCACCACTATTTATCGGTACAAAGTTTGTTCTTGAAACTAATGAATTAAACCCAAATTTCTTAAAGATCGAGGCAATATCTTTTTTTGATTTGTCAACTTTTTTCAAAACAACCCGTAAATACTCCTGATCTTCCAATGCTATTTTGGCAGCGATTTGACCAAGTCTGTTTACTCCGAAGTGATTTCTTACTTTATTAAAAGCTTCAACCAATTTCTTGTTTCCAATTCCGTAGCCTATCCTTAACCCGGCCAAGCCATAGGCCTTAGAAAAAGTTCTAAATCTGATAACGTTTTCCCGTTCTATGTCAATCGGAGCTAATTCATTCACATCTACAAAGTCTGAGTATGCTTCGTCGAGACAAAGTATTGTTTTGTCAGGTATATTATCTATGAAGTCCTGTATTCTTTCTTTAGAGTGAAAAGTTCCCATTGGATTATCTGGGTTAGATAAATATACAATTTTTGCTTTGCTTTTTTTTGTCGCACTTAGCAATGCATCAAGATCTTCATAATTATTGTTGTAAGGAACAAGAGATATATTACCTCCAAATCCATCCACATGATATTTAAAAGTTGGGTAGGCGCCAAGGGAAGAAACAACCATATCGCTTGGTTCTATAAAAAGCCTCACTAGGTTTCCTAAAAGCCCATCAATACCCTCCCCCACTGTAAAGCTGTTTCTGGGTATCTCATAGAACTCTGATAATGTCTGTAAAAGATCAAAACTCTCAGGATCTCCATAATTCCATACATTCTCAGCTTGAGCCTTTATCGCATTGATAACCCTTTTAGAGGGACCGAACACACTCTCATTAGCGCCCATTCTAGCATCGAAACTGAATTTATTTTCTCTCTCCTGACTTTCTGGTCCTACGAAAGGTACCGATACAGGTAAGTCATTAGCTATCTTAGTAAACTTAGGCTTCAATTGTTAATTTTCTCCAATCCCTTTAACAAGGATTTCTGTTTTTTTAATTTTGACTTTAGATCTTCATGATCAGACTCAAATTTTTCTATAACGGTTTTTGGAGCTTTATCTCTAAAGTTTCTATTGTTTAGTTTTTCTGACAATTTTATATTTTCTCTCTCTAACCTTTTTAACGTTGCATTTACTTTTTCTTTTTCAAGTTCTAAATTAAAATCTGATTGAACAGACACAAAGGCCTCTACTATGCCTCCTGAAATTGCTAAAGCGTTCTCGGGTTTTCTTTGAACTTGCTTGATTTCTAATAGCCTGGCTAACTTGCAAATAATTTTTTCATTCTCTTTAATAAAACTATATTTCTTGGCTTCCAGATCAACCACGAATAAATCCGTTTTTCCACCTGAAAGTAAATTAAAATCTGACTTGGTAGATCGGATATCCTCAATAAAAGATATAACATTTTCTATTTTATTAACCTGATTTTTGTCTATCGAATTAACAGTTATTGTAGGCCAGTTACTGTTAGATAAGAGGCCTTTATCCTTTCTAAAATGCTCCCAAAGCTCCTCAGTCACAAAGGGCATTATAGGATGAAGCATCTTCAAGCACGCTACGAAAGCCCAGGACAATGTTTTTCGTGTTTCTTGAACAGTTTTTTCATCTTCATTATTTAAAAGAGATTTGGAGAACTCAATATACCAATCACAGAAAACACCCCAAATGTGATTGTAAAGGTTATTAGCGATATCGTTAAAGCGAAATCTTTCATAGCTTTGATTAACTGAGCTCAAAATATCTTGAGTTTTACCTATTATCCATTTATTTGGTGGTGCCTCAACACTTAAAATATCAAACTCATCATCAAAATGACAACCATTCATTTCCAAGTATTTTGCTGCATTCCAAACCTTGGTTACGAAATTTCTATATCCCTCAATTCTTGATTCAGATAATTTTAAATCTCGTCCGGTAACTGCCATTGCTGTTAAGGTAAACCTGAGGGGATCAGCCCCATATTTATCAATTAGGTCTAGCGGATCAAGCACATTACCGAGAGACTTAGACATTTTTTTTCCATGCTCGTCTCTTACCAAAGCATGAACATAGACTTTTTTGAAAGGAATTTGTCTTACGGTTGCAAGTTGCATCATTATCATTCTTGCAACCCAGAAAAAAATAATATCGAAACCTGTTACTAAAACACTTGTGGGGTAGTATCTTTCCATAAAGCCTTTTTCATCGGGCCATCCAAGCGTTCCGATAGGCCAGATGCCTGAAGAAAACCAAGTATCAAGCACATCTGGATCTTGACATATATTGCTGTGTCCTGCCAATTTTTTGGCTTCTTCAAAACTTTCTGCGCAATATTCATTTCCTTCATCATCATACCAAACGGGTATCTGGTGTCCCCACCATAACTGTCTTGAAATGCACCAAGGCTCAATATTTTCGAGCCAGTTGAAATAAACTTTTTTATCTCGTTCTGGGATAATTTCTATTTCATTCTTCCTAACAACATCAATAGCTTCTTTAACGATTTTTTTTGAGTCAACAAACCACTGGGTGGTTAAAAAAGGCTCAACAACTACTTTTGATCTATCACCATGTGGGACAAAGTGTACGTCTTCCTTCTCAGATTTAAAAGAACCTTCTTCTTTTAGTAATTGTAAGATTTTCTGTCTTGCCTCAAATCTTTCAAGTCCATTTAATTGGTAAATGTCTACAGAGGGCTTAATTTCATTTGCAAAATCTTCATTATTTATGATTTGAATATTTGCACCTGTATCAAAAACATTAATCACTCTTAGACCATGCCTAGTACCAACCTCCCAATCATTAAAGTCATGCGCAGGAGTGATCTTCACAGCACCAGTGCCTTTAGTAGGATCCGCATAATCATCTGCTATCACTGGAATCTTTCTTCCGACCAATGGTAATATTACTGATTTCCCAATCAAATCCCTGTATCTCTCATCACTAGGGTTAACAATCACAGCAGTATCTCCAAGAAGTGTCTCTGGTCTCGTAGTTGCAATAACTACATGATCCATAGGCATCCTTTTTAAAACCACTCCATTCTCGTCGGTTTCTACTCCAAAATTGAATGTACCCTCCTCTAAAAAATACTTTAATTCCCAGATTTTTCCACGAATCTCTAGTTGCTCAACTTCTAGATCCGAAATGGCAGTTTGAAATTTTGGGTCCCAATTTACCAATTTTTTACCCTTATAAATCAAGCCTCTGTTGTAAAAATCTACAAAAACTTTTATGACAGCTTCATGGAACTTGGGATCCATGGTAAATCTATTTCGGCTCCAATCGCAGGATGCTCCTAACCTCTTCAACTGATCAATTATGGTATTTCCAGATTTTTCCTTCCAATTCCAAACCTCTTCAAGAAATTTTTCACGACCCATTTGCTGTCGGCTTTTATTCTTTTTCTCTAACTCTCTTTCAACTACCATTTGAGTTGCAATTCCAGCATGGTCCTGACCAGGTTGCCATAAAACATCATAGCCGTTCATTCTATGATACCTCACCAAAACATCCTGGATTGTATTATTAAAGGCATGGCCAATGTGTAAGCTGCCTGTAACATTGGGTGGAGGGATCATCATAGAAAATGGTGGTTTGCCTTTTTCGCTATCTTTTCCTGACCTAAAAGCGTCTGCCTCTACCCAACGATCATTTATTTTTTTTTCAGCCTCTTCAGGGTTGAATTTATTTGGAAGGTTCATCTCTACTCGTATCCTACTGAGTACTGCACTCGGCTACAAACGCTAGCTTGACTTGGGAATTAAAATCTTTTTTCAAACGGTTCGTTAATAGCAAATGTTGATCAAACAAAATCTTCAATGACATTATAGGTACAACTTCTTTATACTGAGCTATGGAGCATTGACTTTATTTTTTTTAAGCTCATCTATTATTTCTGCCTTAGTATGTTTACTGCTTATACTTAATTTGTTTTTTTTCGATAATGAAAGAAGATCGGTCTTTGTTAACAAGCTTAAGCCAGAATTGCTCTTTATTCCTACGTTTGTTTTTCTTTTTTCCGACTTTAAACTATCCGATTTATTATTTGACTTAAAATTCTCAAGTTCACTTCTTACAATTTTTCTTATTAAACTCTCCAGTTTCTTATTATCTAGATCAATAGATTGATGGGAGTGTTTTTTTTCACCTGCAGTTACCAAATTTTCCTTTTTTAGATTAATAGTCTTATATTCACTCACCTTGAATAATGTATCTTTCTCATCTGAAACAACAGTTTTAATGTCACCAAGAATTTCCTTAAGATCAACTCTACCATTTTCTTTTTTCTCTTTTTTTGCAGTCTTTTTTTCGGCCATTAAACGTTCCTCATAGCAATCAATCTAATATCAAAGCTGTAGCTTAGTTTTCAGAGTACCTATCTCGGCTAACAAGTCAAATTTTGCAATTAATATATCTGTCGTGCTGGTAACTAATTCAACTTCAGAATTCAAAAAATTTTGATATGCTTGATCAGTATCTAGCGATGTCTTTCCTCCGAGCCTCCATTCTTCAAATACGCTCTCATATAACTCACTCAAAGCATTGGTTTCTTCTTGCTTTGCAATAACTGAGGACTTTAAAGCCATTAAATCCAACCATTTTGTTGTAATATCTCTTTGTAATGTTTTTTTTCTTACCGCAATATCAATCGCTTTTGCTGCCAGTTTATTTGAGGCAATTTTAACTCTAGCTTTTTTTTGACCACCACTGTAAAGAATAAGGCTGGAGCTTAAAGAGATCCGCCCTGAACTAATATTATTTCCTAAGGTCTGACTATCACCATAAGACAAACTTCCAGAAAGACTTAGATTTGGTAGCTGGGATTTTTCTATGGAACTTAATTCAGCTCTGAGCGCTCGCTCCTCAAGCGTAAGAATTTTCAAAGTAATATCATTCTCTATTCCTTTTCTAATGGTAATCTCTAATGTAGAAGGTTCTTTTATTTCCATCTCTGGAAACATCGGTTTATCAGAAACTTTACCCACCAAAGTCTTATAACTTTCTCTAAGCTTCTTAACGTTTGCTTGCCCCACTTTTAGTTGTGCCTCAGCACCGGAAATTGAAGCTTTGGATCTCAGGAGGTCTGACCTTGTAGCCTCTCCTAAATCAAACCTATTCTTTACTGCCAAGTATTGCTGCTTCCTTATCTCCAAGCTACTATCATAAAGATCCACAATTTTTATCGCCTTAAAAAGTTCTAAGTGAACTTTTACTACGCTCAGTATTAAGTCATCTTCAAGCTTCTTAAAAGAAAGTATTGAAGCCTCATTCAAATGATTAGATGATCTCTTCTTTGCTTTGAGTGATCCAAAATCAAATAATGTATATGAAGAATTCAACGAAATGCTATAACTATCAGTGTCCTGATTTGAATCAAAATTTGATGAGCGATTCCCTGTGCCATTTAAAGAAAGACTTGGTAGCATTATTCCCTGTTGAATTAAGAAATTCTGATAGCTATTATCAAGCAATACCTTTTGGCTCTTTAAGCTCTCGTTATTATTCAATGCCGTTTGTGCAGACTCTTTTATGGTCTGTGTGAATGCCTCTTTGCAGAAAAGAAAGATTACCGACATTAAAATTATAAAAGTTCTAATTTTCATTAAATTTTCTACCGATTTACAAGGTAAATCCCTTTTCTATTTTAAAATCATTCAACAAAACACAATTTGCTTCAAAAAGATTTCTCCACTGCACTCCAGATTTTGTTTTTATTCCTAGTCTGCATTGACCTAAAATTTTATCTTTAAACACTGCTATGATTCTACCCTCGAGTTTAAGCTGATTTATGATTTTTTCACTTATATACTCGACAGCACCCTCAATTAAAATTGCATCATAGGGACCCTCCTCCTCTGCGCCTTCGTTAATATTACCCTCTCGAACCAAAATATTATCGTACCCATTTTCAATTAATCTAGCTTGCGCTTCTTGTGCAAGGTCTTGTGTTTCAACAGCAACTACAAAATTTGCTAAAGATGAGATGAGGGCACAACTGTAGCCGTATCCCGCGGCAAGACTTAAAACATTATCCGAGGAGTTGAGGTCTAAAAATTGGAGCATTTTAGCGAGTAGCCAAGGACTTATTGCTGTTCTATCATTTTGTATTAGCAACTCAGTTTCACTATAAGACAAACTGGCTAGATTACTCGGTAAAAACTTATCTCGTTGAACGTCTTCCAAGGCTGATAAAAGCTTCGGATCTGTCACATTAGCTGGCCGAATTAAGTTATCCACCATATTCTTTCGTGCTCTTTTATAGTCAAACATTTGATGAACTCAACCAATAATTTAAGAAGATAAAGTATACAAGAAAGATTTACATAATATTATATGTTCTTGCAATGAATTAAATTATTTAATATTGGTATTTTTTAATAAATGGGCGACGTGGCGGAGTGGTTACGCAGCGGACTGCAAATCCGTGGACACCGGTTCAAATCCGGTCGTCGCCTCCATTTATAATTACTGCAGGAAGCATAGCTGATTATAATGTCTCAACTCGTGAACAAAGAATACATTCTCAATATTATCAGAAAAATTCAGTATACTGGAAATTTTGAGCTTACCGAAAAGATCGAATCCATAAATGTTTCTGGACAGAGAGTTGAAATAATTGTGAATTCAGAATTTACAAGCGGTACAGAAAAGTTAACGCAGCTCTGGCAGTCTGTAATTAAAAAAGACAGTAGAATTACAAGTTGTTCCGTAATTTTCACAATGCACAGGACTCCGAACCTAAACCAAAATATGCCTTCAAAAACTCAACAGTTTTTGAATAAATTTGAATTATCTCACCTAGGGAAAATATTATTTATTGCCTCGGGTAAGGGAGGTGTGGGAAAGTCTACCATCTCAAGTAATATAGCTACACAAATAGCAGAGATGGGATTTAAAGTAGGACTTATGGATGCAGACATCTATGGGCCTAGTCAGCCAAAAATGTTGGGACTAAATAACTCAAAAGTCGAAATAAAAAACAAAAAAATTAGCCCAAAGAAAATAGGCAATTTGAGCATGATGTCCATGGGAATGTTATTCCCAGAGCATGAGGCCATTATCTGGAGAGGGCCTATGCTAATGAAGGCGATACAACAATTGCTTCTTGATGTTGCATGGGATAATCAAGATTATTTCATAGTCGACCTACCCCCTGGAACCGGCGACATACATATAACTCTAGCACAAAAGGTGTTAGTATCTGGGGCGATTATAATATCGACGCCCCAAGATATTTCTTTAATCGATGCAAAAAAGGCTATTGCGCTCTACAATAAGACAAACACTAAAATCCTAGGCTTAATTGAGAACATGTCATATTTTGAATGTTCAAAATGTGGGGAACAGCATAATATATTCAGTAACGGTGGTGTAAAAAAAGTTACTAACAGCGAAAATCTAGCCCATTTAGGGAGTATACCCCTTTCAAAAGACATAATGGAATGTGCGGATAATGGGACGCCTTATGTTTTAAACAATCCTGAAGGCAAAGAACTATTCAGTACAATTGTTAAGAATATTTTTAAGCAATTAAATCCTATTTAAAAGAATGATTGATAAGGAATAAAGTCTATAAGATCTCCCTTTTCTATGTTTTGTTCACTGTCATTTAGCTTAATGATGCCGTTTGACGAGGATAGACTGGAGAGTCTACCCGATCCCTCAAATGGATAAATTGAAACAAAACCGTCTCCTTGACTAAGTTTAGCTCTCAAAAACTCTGATCTGCCTGGCCTCTTATGCTTTACAAAATTTGCCTTTGCTTTAAAAGAGATAGGCTTAAACCAAGATTTTTCTCCTCCAATTCTACCAAGGGAAGGACGTAATATAATAAGTGCACAAATAAATGCGGCCACTGGGTTTCCTGGTAATCCAAATACATACTTATTTCCTAACTTTGCACAAATAAACGGCCTTCCAGGTTTAATCGCAACCCTCCAATTAATTACTTGCGCCTCTCTACTAAGAAATTGTCCAACAAAGTCTTCTTTTCCTGTTGAAACACCGCCTGTCGTCACAAAAACATCAACGCGTTCCGAGTTATCATGGATCTTATCTCTCAATAGATCTAAGTTATCTCCCACCGAACCTATACTCACTACAGAATGACCCCAACTTTTTAACATCATATTCAATGGAACAAAATTTGTATCAAATATAAAGCTACTACTACTACTTAGTCTATCTATGTTAGGCTTGAGTTCATTTCCGGTGGTTATTAGCCCAACTTTTAGTGGTTTGACTATTGGTACGGATGAATTTCCTGAACCAATTAGAGCAGGTAGATCTGTTATTCTTATTTGGTTACCTCTTTTAAATAAAAGATCACCTTTTTTAAAATCCTCTCCCTGCAATCTTATATTATTTTCTTTAACGTCATTCTGGACAAAATAAATCTTTTGATTTTCTTCTTTCGTGTTCTCCTGGAAAATAATTCTGGTTGTTCCAGATGGTATAGGCGCGCCAGTTAAAATCTTAATTCCCTCGTTTTTTTGTAAAGCAACAGTAGATTTACAACCTGGTTTCACCAAACCCTCTATAAGTGAGAAGTTGTCAATAGCGTCTTTAGTGTCTTCATTTAAGGCAAAACCATCTATAGCTGAATTATCAAAAGGTGGATTGTCACATTTAGCAAAAATATCTTTTGACAATATTCTATTGACGCATTTATCCACACTAACTCTAGTTTCCCCCGAAACGGCTTTCAATTCAGCCTTCAGGTTCAAAAATAACTTACTTAGGGAAGTTAATTGAAAATATTGGGAGTTCACTCTTTATTCACCTTCCAAGTTTTTATTATAAAGTCACAGATCTTCTCAATATTATCTCTTTCAAATTGTGGTAACACTGTATTTTTGACTTTATGTTGATTAAATATCAGTCCACATATTGTTTTGTCAGTTTCATATAGTGGTTTTTTCTCGCTAATATTATTAACAACTTCGACTTTTCTGTGACCACTAACTTTGAACCCTTCTACTATAACTATATCAACTGGAATGATCTGTTTAATAAGATAATCGAGACTAGTTTCGTGCTCAGAAATTGTTTTAGAAAATTTGATCCATTTTGTATCTGACGCTAGTATTGTCTCTTTTGCACCCGCATTAAAGTGCCTGAAGGAGTCTGTACCCTGCCGGTCTAATGAAACATTGTGGTGGGAATTCTTAATTGTGGATACCGTCAAATTTCTCAGGTTAAATTCCTTTATCAATTTTTCAATCAAAGTTGTTTTTCCTGTATTTTTCCAACCAACTACTCCTATAATTTTCATTTTTTTATAAGATACTCCTTAAAAATTATAATATCGTCAGGCGTATTGATATTAAAGAATGGGTCTATCAAATCGTTTGTAAAACAAACGCTGGAAGTTTTATGTTTTTCACTCCAAAATGTGACCTTTCTAACGCCTCTTTCTAACTCCCTTCTTAGATCATCGTGAAGATATGTTTTCCATAAACCAAAAACTGGATGCAAATACTTCCTTCGCTTATGGTCTTTTAATGATGCTGCGAAAACAATGTCTGAATTACTCTCTTCCATCTTTTTGCATAGTTCTTTTAACAAGTTTTTTGGGAATAATGGCGTGTCAACAGCAACAGTAATAACCTTTTCATAACCCATATCTCCTGCCCACTTCATTGCAGTTAATATTCCTGCCAAGGGACCGTAGAACCCCCCCAATTGATCATGAAGTATCGGCAAACCGTATCTTTTATATTTAAATGAGTGTGAATTAGTATTTATCGCCACTCTGCAAGACTGTAACTGAAGCCTTTCTATAGTCATATCTAACAGAGTTTTATCGCCCACTTCGAGAAATGATTTGTCTTTGCGGTTCATTCTTTGTGAACGCCCTCCTGCTAAAATAACGCTAGGAAGATCAATATCGCACATAACGGTAACCTTATTCTAAATGTTAAAGCAAAACTCTTTCGAACCCACTTACACACATAAATCTTTTTCCCTTGAACCTCCCAATCATCGAAAGGTTAAACTTTCTCGCGAGATGCACCGCAGACTTAGTAAAACCAGAGCGCGAGACTAATATTGGCACCCCCATACTTATTGCTTTTAATACCATTTCAGATGTAAGTCGACCTGTTGTATATAAAATCTTATCAGTTGGATCAATTTCTTCTTGCACAATCCACCCGCTTATTTTGTCAATAGCGTTATGCCTGCCAACATCCTCCATATACACTAAAATTCGATCTCTTTCACAAAGCACACTCCCATGGATCGCGCCAGCTTCCATATATAAACTAGGAAGGCCTATAATTTCTTTTACTAAGTCTCTGATATCGTTTATCGAATATTTTTTTAAGTTTTGTTTTGGGATCGGTTGGATCTTATTATACATATCTCCGAAGACTGTTCCCATCGCACAGCCAGATGTTTTTATTTTCTTGACATTATGAGCCTCAAAGAGAGTTTGTTTGTATGTTCTGACAACGACAGCGGAAAGCTCCTGGTTAAATTCAACTTCTTTGATTTCGGCTTTTGAACCAATTATATTTTGATTATACAAAAAACCAACAGCCAAATACTCGGGGTAATCACATACTGTTAAGGCCGTAAGTACTTCCTGAGAATTAAGATAAATCGTCAAAACTTTTTCATCAATTAAATTGATGTATTTTACCTTATTTTCTTCATTAAAAACTCTAACCTTTGAAACTAACTTAGGAATATTTTTTTCCGGAGTTAAAAAATTGACTTTTTTTTGATATTTGTCCATATATGAATACTTGTTTATCTCTACAGCGTTGTCCATCAAATTTTGTTACGTAGGTCATTTATGAAAAGCCAGAAAAAGTATTCAGTTGTTATCAATACCACGGGACTTAGGTGCCCACTACCTTTGTTAAAAGTTCAAAAAAACATTAATTCGCTCAGAAAAAATCATGAGGCGCTTATTATTACTGATGATCCAATGGCAGAAATAGACTTAAAGCATTTCTGTTCAAATAATAATTATTCACTTAAGGAGATCAAAAACAATCAAGACGGTGATGAGCAATTATTTTCAATAAAAAAGGATCAATAAATATGATAAGCAATAAAATTGCGAGTTAATAGTTAACAATAAAAGAAAGGTTTTTCGTGTTTAGATTTTTCACAACAAGAAAATGGGCTTTGTGGGCTTGGTTAGGCTCTGCATTAATTTTATCATCACTGTGGGTTCAAGTCGAAATTGACGTCAAGATCAATGAATGGTTTGGCGAATTCTATGATATGATTCAGAAAGCCTTAGCGACACCCAATGCTGTCACTATTGAAGAGTATTGGGCTAGTTTGTTTAGTTTTATATATCTAGCAGGCATATATGTAGCTATTGCAGTTGCAGTGAGTTTTTTTACGGCACATTTTTTGTTTAGATGGCGTACTGCCATGGTAGAGTGGTACCATTCAGTATACGACCAGGCACGTACCATTGAGGGTGCCGCTCAGCGTGTACAAGAAGACACAATTAAGTTTTCAAGAATAATGGAAGGGCTTGGTACAAGTTTCATTGAAAGTATCATGGTACTTGTTCAGTTTATTCCAATCTTATTTGGATTGTCAGTTGGTATACCGATATTCTTTTTTGGTGATTGGCAATACGGATTGATTACAGGCGCAATTGTTTGGTCAATAGGTGGAACTTTGTTCTTAGTTGCTTTAGGTTGGTTACTCAGACTAGTAGGAGTTGAATATGACTTACAAAAAAAAGAGGCAGCTTACAGAAAAATATTAGTTATTGCAGAAGATGACGAAACGGTAAGGCCAAAGACAATAGAAGAGCTTTTTGATGGTGTAAGGGGTATTCATTTCAAATCATATCTGCGTTATCTATATTTTAATGTGGGCAGAATTGCATACTTGCAAGCAAACGTATTAAGTGCCTACGTTTTTCTTGCACCAGCCATTGTGGCGGGAGTAGTAACGCTGGGGGTAATGCAACAAATAATTAGAGCATTTGGAAGAGTAGAAGGTTCAATGCAGTACTTACTGAAAGCGTGGCCAACTATTATCGAGCTCTTAAGTGTTTATAAACGACTGAGAGAGTTTGAAAGTCAAATTAAAGCAAGCGAACCGATAAGCTCCAATTAAAGAAATAAAATACATTAAACTTATTTGTAGCTTATTCAAAAAGATATGAATTATGAACGTCCCAAAATAAAATAAAAGCGGTTTTGTATAATTTCTGACACAAAACCGCTTTCATCATCAATAATGAATGTGGAACGGCTTCTTCTTGCAGAGATAGATTTTACCAACTAATCCAGATGAGGTTGGACTTTCTGCCCATCCAATAATAGAAATGGCATTCCCTCCTACCAAGAGAGCCCTATTTCTGAGACCTATAATTGCTTCAGAATAATTTATATTGGATGCATATGACAGTTTTATAACCTCGGTGCAGCTTCTTTCGTCGCGTAAAAGTCTGTCTGGATGTAGTGAAACATATTTAATGCCTTTGACAGGCGTCACACCAGTGCCTGCCTGACCTGTAGCAGACGAAACTACGCTTTCGCTCATCGATGCTGTGGTTAATCCGTAAGGATTGGTTCCTTGACATGCTGTTAAAATTAAACCAAAAACAATTAATACTAAAATACGCATAAGATACTCTCCTTCAACTTACCCATAGACGTTTACGACTTAAGCAAAATTTTATTAGTAACTTTTTTGCCTTCTACAAATTGTTGCAAAATTACTACAAAATAAATTCTCAGAAGAGCACTACAATTCAGGCAAATACTTTTTGATTTGTGAATCTGAGAAGTAATTAAATAAAGTTAGTGAATAGTATTAGATGATACTTGCTTATTTATTGAAAAAAGATCTTCAGCGATGTCAAAAACGTCCTTTTGATCTTTGAAGGACTGTTTTTGGTTATCGAGAACATTTTCCATTTGTAGTAAAATATTAGTCAAGAAAATGCTAGCTTTTTCCAAACATTCAATGAGATCTAAGTCACTTTGCGCTTCCATATAGTCTAAAACTGCATTAGCCACTCTACTTTTGAATATTTCAGAGTCTTTGTTAACATGGTCTCTTGAAGGCAATTCATCAGAGTTCATTGATATTTTAATGCTATTTTTTCTCATAAATTTTACTCACGGTTACTTCAGACAAATAAACTAACGACGAATTCTTTGATTATTTAGGAAATAAACTTTTTTTTATGACTGTCGTTAATTTTTGGCAGATCATTGAATAAAAGAGAACGTTTCGCACATGGAAATCGAATTAGAAAATACTGAAACTGAGAAAGAAGAGGCCCCCAAGCCAAAAAAAAGAAAGAAGCTGATAATACCATGGAATTTGTTAGCTCTTTATATTCTACCAGCTGCTGTCGTTTTCATAATTTTCATTGTCATGCACAACTCTTTGGTACAGCCACCTCTCTCTAGGGAAGAAATTATGGCTCTGATGAAAGATAAAAATGAAGAAGAGCACTCTGAGGGTAATTCTGATAAAGAAATTGACCCAGCTAAAACCACCGATGAGGAAATTCAACAGGGCTCAGATATTCCATTTATAGGGCCACAACACTATTATCAATCTTTTACAGGCGCTTTAGCAACGGACTTAAAAAATGGCTCTGGTATACTAACAATCGAAATAGCCGTTTCAATATTCATGGGAAAATTAAATGCCGATGCATATTTCGAAAGCTTCAAGACTTTTGAACCAGCTTTAAGATCAAGTATTTTAGCATTAATGAGAACAAAAACAAAGGAACAACTCAATACAATTCAAGGCAAAGAAGCACTAAAGCTAGAAATTCTTGAAACAATTAATAATGAATTGGTGAAGCTTGGTGCAAAACCTGAGATAAAAACCGTTCAACTGACAAAACTATTATTGATTTAAGGTTTATAAAAAAATGGAGTTAAAGAAAACAAATCATTTACTTAGTTCGGTAGAAATAAATGTAGTAAACCCGTCAGAAAGGAATAAATCTGATAAGCCTAGCGTTTATGATATAACCTCTTCTGCAGATGAGGAGAAGGACGATAATAGCGGTGATAGTAACCATTCGTATACCAATAGAGAAGGACGAAAATTTAGCAATGTTTCCACTTTGGATTGGCTTCAGACCTGGCGATCAACAGCAATAAGTTAGGCTTCCTCTTCAGATCCAGGCAAGTAACCTTTGCCCTGGATTGCCTTTGCTCCCATATTTTTCTCTAAATCTGGATTACTACCTACAAAATCTGAAAGCCTTTCATTAACTATCTTTTCAGCCTCTTCTAAGCTTACAGCCTCAACCTCAGCAATACCATCAATTACCCAATGAACTTTAACTTTCATATTCCTGTTCCATAGTTTTTCTTGTCTTTCCACTCTCTATTACTGGTTCTTCAGTAAACTCTTCATATCGTTTTCTAGACGCCTCTTGCATCTTGACAATGGTATCAGGTTCAAGTTCTTTTTCAACTTTATCCCTGATATCACTCGAATTCTCAATCCCCAACGCACTTGCTACATTATACCATATGTATGCATTTTCAAAATCTTGCTCTTCTAAAACAAGCAAATAAAAATCTCCTAATTCTGTCAACACCGCTCTATCCCTATTATCAAAGCGTACTAATAGGTGTTCTAGAACTTTTTCTCTAACATCCTTCAATACCTTTTCTGGGACTATGTCTATTAGATCCTCAGTGAGCTCCTCTGCCTTTTCTATTTTGCCAAGTTGGGATAAAAATGCCCAAAAAAGTGCCTCGCTGTAATTTTTTGTAATCCCTTTACCAGAGCTAATCAAAAATGCTAAATTGTACTGTGCATCATGCTCGTCATTTTTTGCCAGCTCTCGAAAAATAGAGACTGCTTCAGAGTATTTCCTTTCCTTGACGAAATCGGTAGCCATTTTAAATAATCTATCTGACTCAGTAACTTGAGCAGAAGTAGCAGTGTAAAGAAAGATTATAAATAGGCTAAAGAAACCAATATGTCGCATCTAACGTCCAGCCATCATGACTAATTGAAGATAAAAAACTCGAATTTTAAACTTTGAGCCTGGTTTTTGCTCAAAAACAACTATTCTCGGTCGATCTGTAGTTTGTTTTTGGAACTCTATAGACATATTTTCCGGAAGAAAAACACCATTACTCTCGAGTGTTTTTTGAGGATCTTGCGAGAATTCTCTGTGAAAGCTCGAATCAAGCCACACTCTTGCTAAGACTTTGCCTAAAATATCTGGTAAAAGGCTTCTGACGTCTTCCCTAGATTGGAGTTTAAGATTACCATTCACAAGTTCAAACGGTTTCGTAACCTCTCTGTTTCTCTTGATAGCAGGGGGAAGGACTTTTTTTATAGGAACTAAAGCTTTTGAATTTTTCTCAGACATCGATACAAATTTCACTTTTTTGGTAGTATTGTTAAATCAATTTTAGAATAATATAAACCCCAAAATACATATATTATAGAGAAACGACAATTGGCATGATTTTTGTATTATTTTTTTTGAAAGGAAAGCCAATGTTGTCAGTAGTAAGGTCAGGTTTAAGTGCAGCTTCTCAGGAAATTGCTGTTATTTCTAATAACATTGCAAACGCTTCATCTTTAGGTTTCAAGAAAAGTAATGCGAGTTTTTCTGATATTTATACGGAAATGTCAGATGTAAGAAATGCTAACAGAGTTGGTAATGGGGTCAGAGAGGAGGCTCCCAGAAGAAATCACTCTCAAGGATCCTTAATCTTAACTGGAAACGCCCTCGATCTTGGAATGAACGGGCAAGGTATGTTTATCCTTAATACCATCGATAAACTTGGTGAACTATCTTATACCAGAAACGGAGCGATCAATATAAGACAGGACGGGAAATTAGTAAACTCGGATGGTATTTCTTACCTGGATCGTAACTCTGGAGAAATAATTTTGCCTTTTCAAACATTGAATCCGGAGGGAGCCATACAAAGTCTGTCGGAAGTAAAAGTTACTGCAGAGGGATTCATTAGGGCCACCTACGGAATAGATAATTATGTTACAGTTGCGCAGATTGGACTTGCTCGGTTTGCCGACGAGACTCAATTGAAAGCAAGAGGCGATAATATTTTTGTTGCAACACCCGAGTCGGGTGAAGCCACGATCGGTGCAGGAAAAGATTTCGGTTTTGGAAAAATAAATGCTGGGTCTTTAGAAGCGTCAAATACGGATATTACGGCTGAGCTGACACTTCTACTCAGAGCTCAACAAGCATTTAACGGTTCTGCTAAGATGATGCAAGCTGATGCGGATGTAACTAGGAGACTAATGGATACGTAAAGCTTACTTAAGCGGCAATATCCATGAGATATCATTGATTTTTCTACTTGTTTCCTTGTTTATAAGCAAATCTCCTTTTATGTTTACGCTTAAACTTTTATCTAAAAGTAAAACTAAAGTAGCAGGTCTAACTGAAGATCTAAGTAGTAATTCACTTGTTTTGAGAAATGAATCCAGACCAAGTTCTATATTTGCTTTCATATAGGGTCTATTAATCTCTATATTTAATGATCCTCTGTGCAAGGGAACAGCTCCCAAGGATGGTTTAATCGTAACAGAGCAAATACCTCTACCTATATTCATCAGTCCACAGGATAGAGTTATGCTTTCTTCACAGCTGAACCCTATCATATTTAAGTCAGCAGTTTGGATAGACATATGAATTGCTTGAAGTTCTTGAGTCTCAGTGGTCATTCAATTTTAGTATGCTTTTTTTATAAATGATCTCAGAAGTGTTACTGCAGATTTCTTGATTTGAGAAACTCGTCCTGTCGTTATTTCCATAACCTCAGCTATTTCATACACATTAAGTTCCTCTACATAATACAGTTGAATAACCATTGCTTCCTTTGAAGGTAATTCCTTCAAAGCACTTGAAAGTATGTTCTTAAGCTGTGATTTATCTAAATTTTCTTCTGGAGTGCTTTCTTTGGAAACAAACCACATTGAATACTCGTCATAAACTTCATCAAGAGACTGATGCACGTTCGCATTAAATGCTTTCTCCCAATCTCTATATTCGTCTAACCCAAGACCCATTTTTTTTGCAATCTCTGATGGTGTGGGCTCTCTCTGAAGGCTAGAAACAAGGGCCTCTATTGCCTTTTTCTGCTTTTGTTGCATTTGAATTGTGGTTCGGCATAGGTTTGAGCTCTTCCTTAAGTGATCTACGATTGCGCCTCGGATCCTAAGAACCGCGTAACTAGCAAATGTGGCGCCTTCTTTTGGACTATATTTTTGAGCCGCTGTGACCAACCCGAAATACCCTATTTGCATCAAATCTTCAATTTCTATAGCAGACCTAACTCTACCGTGCATATGCCAGGCTATCTTCTTGACCAAATTCATATTTTGAACTATCAAGTTTTCTACATTTGGCTGTTGTTCAGGGTAACTAGCTTTCATTTTTTTCTACATATTATAATCAGCTCTCAGAGAAGAAGCGTATACCATTATGTTTATTTTCTCCAGCTTTAATGATGTTTTTTGATAGCCGCTGAAATGCAACTTTTTCAAAATCAGCTTCTTTGTCCAGAACAATAGGAAGCTTTCTGATGATGGCGTTCTGAATTCTTTTTGTCCTCGGCATACCTCCAGCAAAGGTAAGATGTGCATTTAAAAACTTGCCAACAATATTTTGGAATTTGTCAAAAGTTTCCTTAGCAGCTTTTTCATTCTCGGCCATGTTAACGATGATTGAAAAATTGTGAAGATTATAGTCCAGTTTTGCTGTTTTAATAAATGTATAAGCATCCATAAAACTTGTAGGCTCGCTAACTAGTACAATAACTAATCTATCGACTGCTGAAGCGAAGGTCATCGAATTTTCTGATGCGCCCGCTGGTATATCTACGACCAAAGTATCAGCGTTCCTTTCAATAGGATCTAAAGATCTAATTAGCTGGTATTTCGAGTTTTTCTCTATATTCAAAATATCGATCAACCCATTGCCACCAGATATAAATTTTAGCCCATGGGGCCCCGTTTCAATTACATCTTCAACCGCCATATTATTTTTCAATACATCTCTTATTGTTTTTTTTGGGTTTATCCCCAACATTATATGGGCATTTGCCAAGCCAAAGTCGGCATCCATAAGACAAACTTTTGACCCCATTTGAGACAAGGTCAGAGCTAGATTTACGGCAATCGTGGTTTTCCCAACGCCACCCTTACCACTTGCTATAGCTATTGAATTACTCATCATTAAACTCATCAGTTAGATAACTTTCCAAGTGATTGGCTAAAACATCCGGCTCAGATAATGCTAATGAGCCTAGTATAGTTTTCGATCCTGTCAAAAAACCCATTTTGACATTTTTATCGTGCAAGACACATAACTCTCTTGGGAAAAGTCGGCACTCATCTATTTTAGTGAAGGCCATTATTGGTTTAAACTCCTTATATTTGTTAATTTGAGCACTCAAAAGCTGCCTGCTAATGCCTGAGGGAAGGCAGAGAATAGTAGTAACTTTTGTTGCTCCTACTTGATTTCTAATATTTTGGATCAAATATTTGCTTTCTTCTGCTCCTAATGAGGTATCAACAATCTTTTGACCTGGACAAATAGTATCAAACCCAGCACAATTTTCGTCAATCTGATAGTTAAGTTTCTGTATGTTGAGCAGCTTTGAGTAATAACCTAAGTCATCCCTTCTATTGCTCAACTCACTTCCAGCTGAAACTAATGTTGGTCTCAACTGTTTGTCTTTCTCCATTATTCTAGCTGCAAGCTTTGCGGATAAAGTAGTTTTTCCGGCTCCACTGGGACCTAAAATAATTATTACACTAGATTTAAAAATCTCTTCAATCTCATCACAAGAAATTTTACTAGCGAAAGCCTTTAAAAAGGCACTTTGCCCTCTAACTAGACTCAAACCATCATAAGCTGGCTTTAAAGACGCAACTATTTCTGGTGTAAATTCCAACTGTCTAAGTTTGAGGGCAGTAGAATTACCTGTTTTTTCGTTCAATCCTTTTTCATCAGTTATGATCATTCCTGAAAGCATATTTTGTAAGTGTTTTATCTGCTCCCCAACCTTCAGCATCTCAGATGTCTGATTTTTATCACTTAGAATATTTCTCGCATCTGCAATTTCAAAATCATTTGATGCTCTATTATAGATACGATTTCTTTGTTTCTCTCTTAAAAAATCTATTTTGGAGTGTAAGACATCCGAAAAATTACCCTTATTATCTCTTGCTTTTTGCTGGCTTGAAACATTATTGGTTGCTTCGATTTCTACCTTATTTCCTTTTTTTGTAGTGGCAATTATCAATGCATCTGGACCCAGTTTTTTAACCACTTCCTCCATAGCACTTGCACTGTCAGATGCTAGAAATTTATATGTAGTCATTTTCATCTCCAATTTTAATATTCATTAAGAACCTCCATCTATAGTTGCCACAACATTCACTTTTCTGTTATCTGGCAATTCAGTAAATGAAAGGACAATCAAGTCTTCGATATGCTGCCGAATTATACCTGAAATTTGTCTTCTTATATTAGGTGACACTACCAGAACGGCTGTATTACCCTCAGAAATAAGTTTTTGGTTGAGATCAGAAATATTAGAAATAAGCTTTGTCGCTAATTCATTATCCAAAACTAAACCTTCCTCTCCATTTTGTTTAGCCATCTTGATAAGCATATGTTCTAATTCGGAGTTAAAAGTTATAACCGGTAGCGCCTTATTCAGAGGGGCTACCTGCTGTATCAATAACCCTGCCAAATTGGGTCTAATTGCCTCAGCTGTTTCAATCACGCTTAAATTCTTTCCTACCAATCCCGCTAAAGACTCTAAGATGATTTTAAGATCACTTATTGGCACACGTTCTGAAAGTAATTCTCTTAAAACTCCTGTGAGATTATGTAGAGGAACTAGTTTTGGTACAAGTGATTCAACGAGACTAGGTGCAGTTTGAGAAAGATTATCTAAAAGAGTTTGAACATCGTCTTGCCCAATAAGTTTCCCCGAATGCTTGTAGAATATCTGGCTTAAGTGAGTAGCTAAAACAGACTCGGGGGCTACGACAACGTATCCTTTCTCTTCCGCTTCATTTTGCTGAGATGGTAGGATCCACGTAGCATCCATCCCAAAGGATGGATCCTTTACCTCAATTCCATCCAACTTAATATTTGTATCATCACCTGGAATAGCCAGTTTCCGATCAGGATAGATCGAATCTTCACCAACTATTGTCTGCCCTATCCTTATTCTGTACTGATTAGATGACAATGTTAAGTCATCACGTATTCTTACTGCGGGTATTATAAAGCCAAGTGCCTTTGATACTTGTTTCCTTATACCGGTAATTCTTTCAACCAAAGGGCCACCTGTATCGTCATCAACCATCTCTACAAGACCATAACCTAGCTGAACGGAAACTGGCGAATAGTCCGTTACATCCTCCAGTCTCAGCTGATCTCCATCAACGTCGTCTTGAACATTTTCATCTTCGATTGAATCTTCAATCTTTGTTTCCCTTTTTCTTTCAACTCTCCGAGCTAGAAAGCCTGCAGTGGCCGCAACTATTGCTGAAGTAATAAAAAGTAGATTTGGCATTCCTGGAACAAAACCTATCAGCAATAATACAGCTGAGACCGGAATCCAAGCTCTCGATATACTAAGTTGGTCACCGATGTGAGTCGCCATGTCCTGCTTAGAGGAAACACGTGTTACAATAATTGCCGTCGAAATGGCTAATAATAATGATGGGATCTGTGTTACTAAACCGTCACCTATTGATAAAAGGACATATGTCTCTGCTGCCGTTGATACTGGCAAGTCATACTGACTTATTCCTATGATTAGGCCACCTATAATATTGATTGCTAAAATAAGAATCGATGCAATTGCGTCACCCTTCACAAATTTTGAAGCCCCATCCATTGAACCATAAAAATCTGCTTCTTGTGCTATCTCCTCTCGCCTATTAGTAGCCTCCTCAGCAGAAAGAACTCCTGCATTTAAGTCTGCATCGATAGCCATCTGTTTTCCCGGCATTGCGTCTAACGTAAAACGAGCCGACACTTCAGATACTCTTCCAGCACCTTTTGTAATTACTACTAGGTTTATAATTACTAAAATTATGAAAACAAAAATACCTACAGCATAATTTCCTGAAACAATAAAGTTACCAAAAGCCTCGATTATTTGGCCAGCAGCATCATTCCCGGTATGACCTTGCCCTAAAACAACTCTAGTTGAAGCAACATTTAAAGCGAGCCTCAGTACTGTTGCGATAAGCAATAGATTAGGGAAACTTGAAAAATCGAGAGGTCTAAACGTATGCATAGCTACCATTAAGATCACGAGAGAAATCAGAATGTTAGATACAAAAAAAATGTCTAGCAAGAATACTGGGAGAGGTAACACCATCATAGCAACAAGCACAATAATTCCCAGTGGTAAAATTCCAGACTTTATAATATCCGACATGTTACCAGATAATGATGTGCTGTTTTTTGTCAATTCCATGACTCTTATTTCTCCCTGTCAAAAAAAAGTCGTAGTTTGTTTATTACCTTAAAATTTTTTACCCAAAATTTACGATTAAAACACTTTGAGTTAACTTTTTCACTGTCTTCAAGCTCCTTAAAGGGAAAGAAGCAAAAATCATGCCATGCTGTAGTTAGACAAAAACGAATAATAAAGACATATGGCACAAAAAATGCAGGAGTGGTTATGCTTTTAAAAGATAAGGTTAAAAAATGAAAAAAGAGAAAGTAATAAAAATGCTAATACCGGCGGTTGGATTAGCTTTGTTTGTGAGTGGTTGTCAGTCCAGCTTTTTGACTAATATGGATGATAAAGGTACTGCTTCAACTTTAAATGTCTTAAGTAATAATAATGGCGAAGACGCAGCTCACCTTGCTGCAATAAATGAAGTATTAGACGCATCAGTTGACAATGTCCCTACCATAAGCGCTATGGGTTATGCTGTGGTGTCATCACAACCTGGGCGGTCTGCTAATCAAAAAAGATTGATGGCGATAAGGTCGGCTAGAATGGCAGCAATGCGTGATCTTGCAGAACAAATCCATGGGCTTAAAGTTGAAGGTAATACTACCGTGATCGATTTGATGGTTCAAAACGACACATTCCGAGGTATAGTATCGGGAACAATTCGTGGCGCGAGGACGGTAAGGATAAATCCAACTGGAAGTGATACTTATGAGGTTCTGTTAGAAATAGATAAAGATACTTTAAGCTACCTGCTCAGACAAGCTCGTAACGTGGCTTAAAAAACGAAAAAATGAATATGAGATCAATCTTTTTTTACTCAGTATTTATTATCGCAGCTATTTTCTCAGTTGTCATAAGCAAAGCTTTTGCTAAAGGTCCTGTCAGATTTATAGAGACTACGGGACGTGCCGTAATTGAGGATGACGAAATGATCGATATATCTCGACGAAGAGCACTTGAGGACGCTTTATACCTTGCTGCACTTCATGGAGGAGCTAAGATAAATGGTTATTCAGCGGTTTCCACTGATACATCTATTCAGGAAAACTTGGTAATTCAGCCGGCGAGTAAAATACTCGATTATACAATTATCTCAGAAGAGCGAGCTGATATGCATTTTATTGTCAAAATTAGGTCTGCAGTTGGCCAGCTAAGAAAGAAAGAGTGTGATAACAAAGGTCTAAAGAGCTTATCTGTATATAAGCCCGTGATAAATGTAGATCCTTCCGCACCATTTTGGGTGAACTCACTAGCCGATGAATTAGCAAATGAAATTATGCTTTCTTTAAAATCGGCAGAAGACATTAATCTTACGGATAATTCTTTTGTATCACTTGACCGGGATCAGCTTATAAGGGCAAATGATGAATACGACTATATTTCTCTTACTTCAGGAAGAGAGAAAACGCAATATGGAGATTATGCTGCAGTTTCAGCGATATCAATAGCTGAGCGCGAAAAATTAGTCGGTTTTACCACTTATAATAGTCTTCTAATTACCTTTGATACTAACGTATATGATGGAAGCACCTATACATCATCTTTTTCTAAGTCTAAATCATTAGAAGCATTATTTAGTTCAAGTGGTCCATGGAGAACGATAAATTTACTACTTAAAACAAATAGAGACAACATTGTTGAACCGATCTCAATCGCTGCTAAAGAACATGCTAAAGAGGTTATTGATAATCTAATTTGCAAAGAAATAAATAGCATTATTACAGTAAATAATGGAAAAATAGAAGTCCCTCTTGGCAAAAGGCATGGAATTAAAATTTCTGCACTAGCTGTAACTAAAGGTGAACAAACTCCTTTCAATGTATTACGGGTTGAACAGGTCTCAGAAACTAAATCAGTTTTGGTGCCACTTAATACAGCGCTGGAATTAAGTAAACTAAATGGGAAATCAATTCAATTTTTAGGTAACATGTAATGCTAAAAAACTTTATTTTTTTACCTTTATTCTATATGGCTTTTATTGCAACTAATTGTCTAAATGCAGAACCCTTTGTTGTACTGCAATACAATAATGTATCTGAGCTGTCAGGCAGATCAAATGAGTTCGCCGAAGATCCTGACCACACAGAGAAACATATGATTTTGCCGGGGGAAAGTTTAAATCTAATAATCGAAAAATACTATGATGGTAGCGGATTAAATAAGTATTTTTTACAACTGGCAATTGTTTCTTTAAATGATCATGCTTTTAGAAATAGGAATATCAACTATATGATTGCTGAAGAAACTATTCATCTTCCAAGCATCAATCAAATCTCAAAACTTATGAAAGGTATAGAGTTTGATTTGGATCAGGAGATTTCATATAAAAATAACAATATCTACTATTTTGGAGGATAGGTGTTGGTTAAGAAGGCATTAATTATAATAGCAATCTGGTGGGGTCTCAGTTTAGAGAGCCTCGCTTCGCAGGAAAAAATAACTGGTTCAACCTTAGCTAAATTGGTAACTGATCACTTGAATGAAGAAGGATTAAGTGCTCAGCCTATCATTAATAAAAATAGAGTTTTTACTGGGTGCTCCAGTGACGAGATTATAATTTCAAAAAGAGATGGATCGTGGAAAACTATAAATCTTAGATGTAAAACGAATAAGTCATGGAATTATAACTTTAGAAATAAATTGCCTATAGCCACTAACGCTCAGAATGTTAATCAACCCCGTAACCTTTTGGAAAAAAATCATTTGCAAGCCACAGTTGAAGTTTTGATTTTAAAAAATTCAAAATTAAAAGGAGATAGAATAGAGGAAACAGATTTAGTTCTATCGAAAAAGAAAGCAATTCTTTCTAAGGGGGCTTTTAGCGACTTAGAAAGTGTTCTTGGTAAACGGTTGATAAAAAGCTTACAGAAAGGTGCGACCTTAAAAACTAATCATTTGAAGCCAGACTGGTTGGTTTATAAGAATCAAAAGATAATAATTGAGCACAAAATAGGTGAAATATACGTAAAAATGGATGCAATAGCGCTAAGTAATGGTGCAAAAGGGGACAGAATATTGGTAAAAAATGTCTCCAGCAAAAAGATAGTTGAAGGATTTGTTGAAGATTCGAGAAAAATATCAATTTTTCGTAAAATTTATTAACTTTATGTCGTATACTTAAACAGGAGAAAGAATATGGTTGGATCAATAAAAAATTTCACTGGGCAGAGAGTAGAAGCGTCCAAAGGAATGATGGAGGCAAAGACACATGCTGAGAAGCTTACTGAGTCAAGCTCTTCCCCTAGTTCTGGCTCTCAGGTTGATGCTGTATTAACAAGTAAATCTAGAGAGGTATTGAAAGTTATGGCAGAAAATCCTTCAATAAACATGGAGGCGGTTGAGAGAATAAAACAAAAGATCAAGAATGGTGAATATCCTATCGACTTTGATAAACTGGCAGATAAGTTACTTGAGTCTTACTGGACTTCGGAATCTTAAAAAGTCGACACTATTTAAATCATATATATGTCTCTACCTACAGCACATAATTACGTAGTTAAAACTATGATGGAAAATTTAGTTTCTTTAGAAAAAAATTTTCTCGAACCAAAGCTTTTAATTGAAACATTGATCGAAACCGATAAGTTATTGAATGAAAACATAGAGGTTTTTGGTAATAAAAATTTTTCCGAGGATCTACTGGACAATGAAAAAGAAAATATCAATTTGCTAATAGAAAGAATTTCTATCTTAGAAAAAGCTTCACAAGGCAAAGTAAACTGGGCAAATCAGTTTTCACAATATCTACAAGAAAATATTACAAGAAAATAACTTGTTTTGAATAAATAATTCAATACAATCTTCCGCAATGGATCTTCAAGTTCTAATATTAGATTATATTTTTACTGAAAGAGCTGGAGTTATAGCCTTTCTGGCGACAATCATATACTTTATATTTCAACAAAATAAAACTCTTTCAACTATGGAAAAAGAACTTGTGAGTTTAAGAGATAAAGTTAGTAGACTCGTAAATCGAAGTGATGATACAACATCAGATATTAGCTCTCTGAGTTCTCGCATATCGAACCTTTCGGGTGCGGTATCAGATGCAACTACTGTGGCCGAGGGAACAAAGAAGGAGCTAAGTATGCTCGCGGAAGGCATAAATAGCGAAACAGTTTTTAATGAAGCAATAGATCTTGCTAGAAAAGGTAGTTCAGCGGATGATATTGTAGCCCAAACTAAGCTAAGTAAAGATCAGGCTGAAACAATAGTAAGATTCCATGGATCTAAAGTTTAAGGAACTATGACCTTTTGTAATTTATTTTCTTTTTCGCTTTTCAGGTCAATCAAAGC
>CACBNQ010000019.1 GCA_902540655.1 uncultured Alphaproteobacteria bacterium
CATTCCAACGGTGTATTCTCCACGGTCATTTCATTACCATAGGATAATAGTCCTGCTTCAACTCTATCTATTATGTTTGGAGATCCTGGCGTTATGTTTTCTGATTTACCAGCTTCCAAAATTGTCTCCCATAGAGATGAACCGAGTTCTGGTCGAGACAGATATATTTCAAAACCACCAATTCTAGAGTAACCAGTTTTGGCTATTAGTTGAGAAGAGCCATCAAGTGAAAAATAGTCGAAATTGAATCTTTTAATTGAATATATCCGTTCACCAAAAACTTTGGCCAAAACATCGGCAGCTTTTGGTCCTTGTACTGCCAAAGGCCACACATCAGGTTCTCTTATTCTTACGTTTAAGCCAAACCCAATAGCTAACCCTCTAGCCCACAATAACACATCTGAGTCTGCAACGGATAGATAGAAATGATCGGCACTTATTTTGATAAGAATAGGATCATTTACTATACCACCATTTTCATCGGTCAAGGGAATGTAAAGACATTTTCCTGGTTGAAGTTCTGAGATTGATCTAGGCGTCATTAACTCAATAAGTTTGAGTGCGTCTTTACCTTTAATTTCAACTTGCCTTTGACAGCCAACGTCCCAAATTTGAGCATGTTTTTGTAGGTGCAAATAATCATCTTCAATTGAGTTTTGAAATGACTTAGGAAGTAATGTATGGTTCACAACGGAAAATCCCGTTACTCCATGCTTTTCGGCAGAGGTCGTAAAAGGCGTTCTTCTGATCCGTCTAGAGAAATTCAGCTTATTTTGAATATTCATTTTTATTCTCCCGACCACCAAGTAGAGGCGCCGTTTTGAGATACGATGATAGGAATATGGAATTTGTCATTTTCTGAACTTAAAGATACCCTGAAAATTATATCTCTACAGTATATACCTTTTTTCTTCATATGAATATCTGATAGTTTAAATTCAATCTCAAAAATTTCATTGCTTTTAAAGGAAAAGTCAAAGCTCTCTAAAATGCGTCCCCCCGCATCAGTTTTATTAGAAAATATATTCTTTTTTGCTCCATCAGGCTCAATATGTGTAAGGGTAACTGTTAGACCAGCGACATGAGTACCGTTTTCGGAATTTAATACATGTGTACTTATTAAGGGCATTATTATTCTATAGAAGCCTTATCTCTTTTATCGCTTGTAGCCGCAACAATTGGGCTGATAACGCCTTTTGTTTTTACGTTAACACAAGCAGGTTTCCCGCTGTCTATTGCTCGCCTTACAGCTCCTTGAATCTCATCTTTGTGAGTTACCAGCTCTCCATAACCCCCCATTCCCTCAAACATTCCATGAAATGGTATATCTCTGAAATCTGTTGCAAAATGAGAACCATCCTTGAACAATCTTTCCTGTTGTTGCGATATACAATCTAAACCTCCATTGTTATCGATAATTATAACAATCGGCAGGTTTTCTTGAAAGGCTGTCTCAATGGATAATCCTCCACTAAGAAAAGCACCATCTCCAGAAATTAATACAATCGTCTTTTCTTTATTTAGACGTTTTGCCGACAGCGCAAATGATACTCCAACACCTAGCATAGAATAGGAACCAGGGTGCATTATTTGAGAAAGAGCTAATCCATTGGAGGCCATTATATTAACAGCAATTTCTGACCAAAAGTGTGTATTACCTCCATCAAAAACTAAGATATCTTCGTCTGTCATACACTTTTGTACCGAAAGAGAAAGCTCTAAAGGGTGAATTTTTCCGCCACTCCATGCTGGAGAATTAGTTGTTTCGACAAGATTGTTTAGCGACGCAGTCACCCATTTTTTTCTTTCCTCAATATTTTTAGCTAGCCAATCTTTTTCTAAAGAGAATTTATCTCCGTTGTGTGACTCTAGTAGACATTCAAAAAAAGCTCCAGGATCACTCAAAAGCAAATGGTCAGCCGCTCTATTCAATTCTATTTCTTCATGTGATCCGTTGACACATATTAAGCTTGCACTTGAAGGGAATAATGGTGGATTGCCGAAATTCATTTGATTATCCAAGCGACCTCCAACCATTATAATGCAGTCAGACTCATTAAACGCAAACTTTGAAGGATGGTACTGATGCACATCGGCAAGCCCTAGAAAGGCCTTGCAATTCTCATTTAATAATTTTTGGTGATATGGCACATTAAAAATTGGTATTTTGATTTCATCACCCACTTGCTTTAACAGATCTTCATTTTTTGACCACCATATCCCGTGTCCACCGATAATGATTGGTTTTTTTGAAGACTTTATAATACCTATTATCTCATTTAGTGCTGAGGGCTCAGGCCATGCTTTATAGGTCTTTGGTTCTTTTCTAGTAAATGGACGCTCCATATCTGAGGAGCTTTCATCAAAGGACGAAAACATTATGTCTACAGGCATACTTAGATGGACCGGGCCTGGATAACCACTTGTGGCTATTCTCCAAGCTCTATCTACGAACTCAGGAATTCTATTTCCATCTGTTATTGATGCACTGTATTTTGTAAGCGGTCTTGCGATAGAAACGTCATCTATTTCCTTAAATCCTCCAGCACCTTGCTTTTTAAGAGTGGATGAGCCTGTAACAAAAATTACAGGAGATCGTTCCCCCCACGCCTCCATCATGGCAGGTATAGCATTCGCAAACCCCTCCGGACCAACCAAACAAACAGAGGGTTTTCTCGAAAGTCTCGTATGGCCGTCTGCCAAATGACCCGCAATTTGTTCATGTGGGCAATTTATCACAGGTATTTGATGATTCATGAAACCCTCAAGTGCAGGGTTGCAAAACCCACCTGCAAGCGTAAATACATGGTTTATACCTTTCTCTTTGAATGATTTAGCTAAAAGCTGTCCTCCTCGAAGCATATTATTATCTTTCATCAAGTTAATCCCCCTTATGCGAATAAACTATTTTCATTTTATCCATCGCGCTAACTCCTAGATCAGTGGATGCAAAAGGACCACCATGCAATTTGTTCCCTTCGTCTGCCAATTCTTCTGTTAAGTCATCTGCGAAGATTTTATTTGCGTAAATCTCAGCATTATCTTTGGGTTTGAAACCAATATGCCCTGCGTCTATGTTGCTCAAATTCGAACGATCATTGTCTGACACTCCATAAATAACTGAATAACCGGTGTGTGAAGTATCAATTGCTCTAATAACCAATTGAACCAAGTCATCATAGGAGAGCCAACTCGTTAAGCTTCTTTGAGTTGTTACTGGTGAACATGTAGCAATTCGCAAGCATACCGCTTCAATACCGCATTTATCGTAATACATACGGGCCAAATTTTCAGTAAAACACTTTGATAGCCCATAAAAACCATCAGCACGATGTGCAGTCTTTGGCTTTAATGTTTTAGTTCTTTTATACATGCCGACTGCATGCACAGAGCTTGCGTAAACTACCCTTCGACACTTATTTTGACGAGCTGCTTCCCAAATGTTATAGGAGCCAATGAAATTAGCACCTAGCATATCGTTAAATGGCACTTCGTCTACTAAAGCTCCAAAATGGCAGATAAGCGAAACGTCTTTTGTTAGGGCACATATTTGATCAAAATTTGATAAATCAGCTGAGACAAATTTTTCATTTTCGTTGAGTTTTCCAATATTTTCTTTTATGTCAGTCAAAATAAGAGTACTGCAAATGTTTGAAAGTGGCTCTCTAAGATAAGAACCCAATCTACCTCCTGCGCCTGTAAGCAAAATCTTTTTTTTCATCAAAACCTCTACAATAAATAATTATAAAGGAAACTTTTTTTTTTAGGACTCATTTATCTCAATTTCTCGTTTGATTGCTAAAACTGATGAAATAGTAGAGACACAGTATGGCACGCAGAAAGTTAAAAGAATTTTAAACCAATCGACTGGTTTCATATCCTGAAAAATTATTCTATCGCCATGGTTTATTAGGGCAAGGATACAACCAACGATTAGAGCAATTCGTAAAGCTCTTTTTATTACACTTTTTCGAAGGGCAAGCTTTAAAAAGCTATCGTGTGTTTTTATGTTTTTCAAAAGTTGTGCTCATACGAATAATTAATGAATATTTTCTCGAAAGTAAGTATCAACAAAAAAAACTCCAAAAAATAATCGTCAAGTAAACTCTGGGTCAGACAGGTCTTGTGATCTATAGCATGCAGTAACGGTATTTGCTAAAAGACAGGCTATAGTCATTGGTCCCACTCCACCTGGCACAGGAGTGATGCCAGCCACTAAACCAGCCATATCAGTAAAACAAACGTCACCCACCAAAATCGTTTTTTCGTGTCCATCGATATACTTTGTTACTCGGTTTATTCCAACATCTATGACTGTGGCCCCCGGTTTTACCCATTCTTTTTTAATCATCTCAGGCCTCCCTACTGCAGCTACGAGAATATCAGCTTGTGCGCATATAGTTTTTATATTCGCTGTTCGAGAGTGAGCTATGGTTACAGTACAATTTTCCTGTAAAAGTAAATTAGCCATCGGCTTACCAACTATATTTGATCTACCTACGATTACAGCATTTTTACCCGAAAGGTTTCCAAGTCTTTCTTTAAGTAAGAATAAACACCCTAATGGCGTACAGGGGATCATTGACTTTTGACCCGTATTTAGAAGACCCACATTTGATATGTGAAATCCATCCACATCTTTTTTTGGATCTATAGAATTAATCACTTCTTTTTCATTCAGGTGGTCGGGTAAAGGTAGTTGACATAGAACCCCATGAACATTCACATCGTTATTTAGTTTATCTATAAGGTCAAGCAACACATCGGAAGAAGTCGATGCGTCCAGCTTATACTCATAGGAGTTCATTCCTGCCTCTAAGGTTTGCTTGCCTTTATTTCTCACATATACTTGGCTCGCAGGGTCCTCTCCAACAAGTATTACTGCTAAACCTGGAGTTACCTCGTGTCTTTCTTTTATGATATCTACATAATTTTTTACTTTGGCGCGTAGAGTTTGCGAAAACTGCTTTCCGTCAATAATTTCATTCATTATTTTCCTCGACTTTTTAAAATAAGCCCTCAACGTCGCCTTTTTTATTGAGCATTATGGCCTCCGCGCTTGGAACTTTGGGAAGTCCAGGCATAGTCATAATTTCTCCACAAATAACAACAATGAAACCAGCCCCTGCCGACAGTCTAACTTCTCTTATTGGTATTGCGTGCCCGTTTGGCGCACCCCTTCTGTTAGGGTCTGTAGTAAAACTATATTGGGTTTTCGCCATACATATAGGGAGACCACCATAACCATCATTTTCCCATAACTGTAGTTGATCCCTAATAGTCTTGTTCGCAAGAACTTCATCAGCCCTATATATTTTTTTAGCAATTCTTTCGATTTTTTCGATCAAAGGCAAATCGTCTTTGTATGTGTACGCAAATTTACTTTTGTTTTCTGCAATCTCAACAACCTTGTTAGCAAGAGGTAGGATTCCAGTAGAACCTTCGGCCCAATGCTTACAGACGAAAGCTTCAGTACCCTTATCAGCAACATACCGCCTAAGCGCTTCAATCTCGGCATTTGTATCGCTAACAAAATGGTTTATTGCAACAACGACTGGTATTCCGAATGATTTTACATTCTCAATATGTCTTCCTAGGTTTGCACAACCTTGTTGCACAGCTTGAATATTTTCGGCACTCAGATCATTTTTGGAAACGATTCCACCGTTCATTTTCATAGACCTAACTGTGGCAACGATTACAGCAGCGTCGGGCTTTATCCCAGCTTTCCTACACTTTATATTAACAAATTTTTCGGCGCCAAGGTCGGCTCCAAAACCCGCTTCGGTAACTACATAGTTAGCTATCTTAAGAGCAGTCTTTGTGGCGATAACAGAATTGCACCCATGGGCAATATTAGCAAAAGGTCCTCCATGGACAAAAGCAGGATTATTCTCTAATGTTTGAACGATATTGGGTTGCATAGCTTGTTGCAAGAGCACTGTCATTGCGCCATCTGCTTTAATATCTTTACAAAAAACTGGAGATCTATCTTTTCTATATGCAACGATTATTTCACCCAATCTTTTTCTTAGATCTGAAAGATCATTAGCTAAGCATAAAATTGCCATTACTTCAGAAGCCACTGTTATATCAAATCCTGATTGCTTTGGATACCCATTAGCAACACCTCCCAGGCTTGTGACTACGTCTCTAAGAGCCCTATCATTCATATCCATCACCCGTCGCCAAACAACTCTTCGGAGGTCAATGTTTTGCTCGTTACCCCAATATATATGGTTGTCTATCATTGCTGCTAATAAGTTATGAGCGCTCGTAATTGCGTGAAAGTCTCCGGTGAAATGTAAATTCATTTCTTCCATAGGTACAACTTGTGCGAGTCCTCCACCAGCAGCTCCCCCTTTCATACCAAAGCAAGGCCCTAAAGATGCTTCGCGAATGCATATAGCTGCTCTCTTCCCCAAAGCACAAAGTCCATCTCCTAGGCCTACCGTAGTAGTGGTCTTCCCTTCACCTGCAGGTGTTGGGTTTACCGCTGTTACTAAAATTAGCTTACCGTTTTGATTATTTTTTACCGATCTAATAAATTGATCTGATACTTTTGCTTTATCATGCCCAAAGGGAATTAATTCTTCCTCTTCTATACCTAATTTTTTTGCTACCTCTTTTATAGGAAGTTTTGTTGCCTCTCTTGCGATTTCGATATCAGATTTGACTTTCATTTCAACTCCCTATTATTTAAATATTTCTCGAAGATATCACTATGGATTTAAGAAAGGAACCAGAAGAAGAGCTTGGCGAGAACAATATAAATTTTTTTTCTGTTTCTCTAAATATAATCACATTTAAGTGATCCATAATAGTTCTTTTAACATCTCCAATAGCAAAAATTTTTTGAGATAAATTTAGAGGACAAATTCGTTCTAACATCTCAATGACTCTATCCCCATCAACTTTAACCCCACACCACCCTCCTGTTTGGTCAGTTATGTAAAAAGCTTGCTTTAACAACGGGACAGTTTTTTTTGTAAATGACGAATGCGATGGATTACAAATAAAAAGTAAGTCAAGACCAATTCTAAAACCTAAAATACCACTTCTATTGATGATTGAATTTTCAATGTTTGGCATTCGCTCCCCTAAGGATTTCTTAAAATTTAGTTTACATTTTCTCTCGCTTTTTAATGGAATTGCGAGTGATATGAGATCATCGAATTGATACTCAGCAATTTTTATTTTATTTATAACCTTGGA
Source organism: uncultured Alphaproteobacteria bacterium (assembly GCA_902540655.1). Lineage (GTDB taxonomy): Bacteria > Pseudomonadota > Alphaproteobacteria > Rhodobacterales > Rhodobacteraceae > CACIJG01. The sequence continues at coordinate 7,216 of CACBNQ010000019.1, forward strand.
ATAGCCATTTAGTGGCTTTTCTATTTTAAGCTCTAGTTTAGCCACGTTGTTTAACTCCTTCTGGATCGATAAAGTGAGGCGAAACAATCTCCACTTCCGTGGTTTTATTTTGAAGTAGATTAACAGCACACACCTTTTCACCAATTCTTGTTTCACCGCATTCAATAAACCCTAAACCTATGTAGTGACCAAGTGTTGGAGAGAAGGCTACTGAAGATAGCCAACCCTCATCATTTTCCATTGTGGGTTTTTTCCCTGCTGAAATCAGGTGTGATCCAGCTTCAAGCTTTTGGTTACGTTGAACAGGCTTGAAGCCTGACAATGTTGCGATATCAGATCTATTGAAGCCTTCTCTCTCTGATAGAATGTTTCCTATGCTGTCTGCTTTTTTTGATATCATCCTTGATAAGCCAAGGTTCTGTGCCGTTGTCTGACCATTTATTTCATTACCAGCAATATGACCTTTTTCTATTCGCATAACTCCTAATGCTTCAGTTCCATAGGGAACGGCGTTGAACTCTTTACCGGCTGAAAGAAGGGCGTCAAATAAAGCATTTCCATATTGTGTAGGAACGGCAATTTCATAAGCTAATTCCCCGGAGAAGGAAATTCGAAAAAGCCTTGCCATAACACCGCCACAGATGGTGAGTTCACAACAAGCCATGAATGGAAAATTTTCATTAGTCATATCTTTTGGTTTATCGACAATCTTTTGCAATAATCTGCGAGAGTTTGGTCCAGCGACCGAATACTGGGCCCAAGAATCTGTAGTAGAAATTAAATGAACATCTAGATTTGGAAGGAGGCACTGCCGAACAAATTCTAAATTTCTATAAACTAAAGCGGCATTAGCGGTCGTAGTTGTCATTATAAAATGATTTTCACCTAACCTTGCAGTAGTTCCATCATCATATGCAACGCCATCTTCTCTTAACATTAATCCGTAACGTACTCTGTTGATAGGTAACTTAGCGAAGGCATTTGTGTATACAAAATTTAAAAACTCTGAGCAGTCTTTTCCTTGAATATCGATTTTTCCAAGTGTAGTTACATCGCAAATTCCAACAGAATTTCTTGTCTGTAAAACCTCTCTATCGACACTTTGTCGCCAAAATGTTTCACCCTTTTCTGGAAACCATTGAGCTCGCAACCAGTTACCTGTCTCTACAAAAACTGCATTTCGTTTGGAGGCTAAATTATGTGATGGGGTCAACCTTGTTGGTCTAAAATCCTTTCCTCTAGAACGCCCAGCAAAAGCTGATATAGCTACAGGTACATAAGGTGGTCTAAAAATAGTAGTGCCTACTTCAGAAATATTCATTCCCTTCAATTTAGCCATAGACGCTAACCCGAGGATATTAGATGTTTTCCCCTGATCGGTTGCCATACCCAACGTGGAGTATCGCTTTAAATGTTCCACACTTTTAAAACCCTCTCTGAAACTTAACTCTATATCTTTTTGGGTAACATCGTTTTGCAAATCTATAAAGGAGTTAGAGGGATTTGAGCTACTAACAAGATCAAGTGAGCAGCTATACTGCTCTTTCGAGCTAGTTAGTGTAATGCGGTTAGGCATGCTCAAACCAATTTTTTTTATCATAGATAAAATAACTCTATTTGTATCTGAAATGATATTTTGGATTTCAAATATTCCTCTCGCGGCCCCCACGGGAATTATTTTATCTTTTTGTGCATTATCAACCGATAGAAAGTTCTTGTAAATATTATCCCAAACGGGTTTACCTCGCTTGTGGCATGTCAAATGAATGTTGGAACTCCACCCTCCTGATACTGCAAGACAGTCAACATCCAATTTTGATCCTGAACTTAACTTAATTGCTTTAATACCTTTTCTTCCATATGTCTTTGTAATTGTTTGTCCCAGGTAAGATGAAATGCTTGAATACGGCGCTTCAATCTCTTTGCGAGTGTCAATTACTGCCTTAATTTCGAGCCCCATATTTTTTAGATCGTCAGCTGTCTTCCAGCCATCATCATTATTTGTGTAGATTGCAATTTTTTGACCGTAGTGGGCACCAAACCTATTCACATAAGTTCTTACCGATCCTGCAAGCATTATACCGGGTCTATCGTTTTGAGGAAATGCAATAGAGCGCTCAATAGCTCCAGACGCTAAGATGCAGTGTTTGGTATATATCTTCCAATTTATCTGTCTTGGTTTGGAACTTTTTTCTAATATATGATCAGTTTTTTTCTCGATGGCTGCAAATATACCATGATCAAAAGCAGCAAAGACCGTGGTTCTATTTAAGATTCGAACATTATTTAAACTTTTTAATTTTTTTACTGCTTGACCAATCCAAATCGAAGATTGTTTGCCATTGATAACTAACCTTTCTGAATTGAGTCTTCCACCCAAAATAAAATCTTCTTCGACAATTAAAACTTCACTCCCTGTTTCTGCCAAGAGAAGGGCAGACATTAACCCTGAGATACCAGATCCAATTATTAGAAAGTCACAATGGAGATAACCCTTGTCATAATGTGACGGATCCGCCTTTAGTGATAATTTCCCTAAGCCTGCGGCTCTTCTAATAATCGGTTCGTATAATTTTTCCCAAAACCTTCTAGGCCACATAAACGTCTTGTAATAGAAACCTGCACCTATGAAATTTTTTAGCAAATCATTTATTGCCATGAGGTCAAAATTAATTGATCCTAAAAAATTTTGGCTCGAGCCTTTAAGACCATCAAATAACTCTACGTTAGTAGCTTTTGTATTTGGTTCTTTATATGGGCCATCTCCAAGCTCTACCAATGCATTTGGTTCTTCAGATCCGGCGCTAAAAATGCCTCTTGGACGATGATATTTGAAAGATCTTCCAACAATTTTAACGTTGTTGGCAATAAGTGCAGAAGCTAATGTATCACCTTTATAGCCGAAATATTTTTTCCCATTAAAAGTAAAAGATAGTTTTTGTTTATTTGTTATTGGATGTGAATTATTTCGCATTTGCTTTTCTTTTAAGATATCGAGCTAGCTCAACTTTCAAAATTTCATGGGTTACGGTATTTCTTGTTACCACAAGCCAAGATCTATCACCTTGCTCATGGTACCAGAGCTCTTTGTGTACCCCTGCGGGATTTTTTCGTAAATAGCCATAATCTATAAATTTAGTCTTAAAATTTTTACTCTTCCAATTTGGTCTATTAAGTAACTTTGCATCACCCATATAAATGAATTCGGATGAATCCCTAAGGCCAAGTAATGGATGGTCAATAAGCATTTTTTATCCTCATTTTAATGCAAGTTGGGTTGGTTGCCTTGGCCTTTTTCGTCTATCAACCTTCCTTTTTCAAACCTATTAAACAAAAAATCTTTGGCATTATGATGTGATGTTCCAGTTGCCAAAAGATGTGCATAGCAAAAGCCACTTGCTGGAGTTGCTTTGAAGCCTCCATAGCACCAGCCACCATTAAAATATAAGTTTTTTATGTTTGTTTTATCAATAATTGGGGATCCATCCATTGACATATCCATTATCCCCCCCCAAGTTCTAAGAAGCCTAGAGCGTCCGATCAATGGCATCAGAGCCATCCCTCCTTCACACACATCTTCTATTACCGGTAGGTTTCCTCTCTGTGCGTAGGAGTTATAGCCATCAATATCACCTCCAAAAACTAATCCGCCCTTGTTAGATTGGCTCACATAAAAATGACCAGCTCCAAAAGTAATTACTCCTGGAATTACAGGTTTCAAGCCTTCCGATACAAAAGCTTGCAAAACATGACTTTCTATAGGTAGGTTTATTCCGATCTTACCCATTACTTGACTTGATGATCCAGCAACGCATACTCCAACCTTTTTACTTTTAATTAATCCTTTTGTAGTTTCAACTCCATAGCAGCGTCCATTTTTGACCAAGAAATTAGTTGCCTCACAATTTTCTATTATATCAACGCCACGTGAGTCCGCTTCTTTAGCATAACCCCACGCTACTGCATCATGCCTTACAGTTCCTCCTCTTGGCTGCCATAAACCGCCCTTAATGGGAAACCTAGAATTCTGAAAATCTAGAAAAGGAACCATTTTTTTAAGATCGTTTACTCCTAATATTGAGGCATCCGCCCCTGACATAAGCATCGCATTGCCGCGCCTTACAAAAGCGTCTCTTTGACTATCTGAATGAAAGATATTTAAAACACCCCTCTGACTTACCATTGAATTATAATTTAATTCTTGCTCTAAATTTTCCCATAGTTTTAGGGATAGCTCATAAAAAGGTTGGTTTTGAGGCAATAAGTAGTTAGATCTTATTATCGTGGTGTTCCTACCTATGTTTCCAGATCCAAGCCAGCCTTTTTCAACAACTGCGATATTAGTAATATTAAATTTCTCTGCGAGATAATAGGCCGTTGCTAAGCCGTGCCCACCTCCACCAACGATTATTATGTCATAATTCTTTTTGGGATCAGGGTTCCTCCACAAGGGTTTCCAACCAGTGTTACTTTTCAATCCCTCCCATAAGACTTTAAATCCAGAATATTTCATCGTTTTACAATTTCTATTAAATTTAAATAAACTTTATATACTTTGTCGTTATAGTTTCGGTCTATTAGATTGAGTTTCAAAACATATTGTTCACGAAAAATAAAACTTCTCCAACTTTGATTTTTATAAAATATATTTATTATCAAATGGAATGAAAAGTAAAGAAAGTAAGAAAAATTAAGATTCTTGTAATAAATCACGTCCCGGAGGTCGATCTCGGATCCTATGAGGAATTTATAAGTTCTGATAGACACTACTTTGAACGATTTTATTTTTCTTCATTGAAAAAACCACCCTCTGTCGACAAATATGATTCTTTGTGGGTTATGGGTGGTCCTATGAATGTTTGGGAAGAAAATAGATACCCTTGGTTAGTCCAAGAAAAGTTATTTATTAAGAATTGGGTTTTGAATCTGGAAAAACCATTTTTCGGGATTTGTTTAGGGCATCAATTACTTGGTGAAGCCTTAGGTGCTCCAGTAGTCAAATCACAAACACCTGAGATCGGTTTTAAGGAGATTTCTGTGAATCGGAAATTACCCTCAAATAATTTATTTAGGAATTTTTCTGAAGATATGCTTGTTTTGCAAGGCCACTCAGCTGAAATATCCAATTTTTCAAAAAAGAACGTATCAGTGTTGGCTTCTTCAGACAACTGTTCAATTCAAGCACTTTCGTATTTAAATCATGCGTTTTCTGTCCAGTTTCACCCAGAAGTTATTGATGATACGATCCAAAATTGGATAACTATTCCAAAAATAAAAAAAGATTTTTACGACGCTCTTGGTCCAAACGGAATTGAAGAAATAATTAAGTATCAACAAAAAAATAGGCAATCACTTATTAATGGAGCAAAGCTTATTTATGAAAACTGGCTGAACCTTATTGAAAAAATCTGACTTTCTTATTATTCGAGCGATTTATAAACACTTAATTCAAGCCATAATTTTTCTGCAAGCTCATTTGCATCCCCAATTCTCAATGATAGGCCTCTAGTAATAGCAACTAAGACAGGGTCGGCCTCATCTAACTTTTTTTGGAGATTAGCCCAGTCAATTTCATATACAACACAGTCAGTTTTTGCCTTAGCCGTTACTGTTCGTGGAGAATTGATTACTCTACCTACTTCACCAAAAATTTCGCCAGGTCCAAGGTTTCCAAGCTCGAGCCCGTGTTTAGATCTTATACTGATATGCCCACTGTGAATTAGATAAACGTTTTTTGCCTCATCTCCAATAGAATAAATTAGATCTCCCTCGTTAAATTTTAGCTGCTTATGTTTAAATTTAGGTAACACTTTTTCTCTCTATTGATGGTTTTCAACTTCGAATAATTCCCAATCACCTTCAAGGCCTTTCAGAGAATAGTTCCCCATCGATGTAACAGAGAATTTTGTTCGCCCTAATAGATCTTTTAAATTTTTAGTAATTATAACTGTATTACTTTGACATTTTTCTAGTGCTCTTGCTGCAATATTGACGGCTATTCCAGTTATATCATCATTCCTCCATACTACTTCACCAACATGCAGGCTACATCTAATTTTCAATTCAATTTCATTTAATTTTTCAATACTAGACATTGCACTTTCAATTGATCTTGCAGGTCCGTCAAAAACTGCTAATACTCCATCGCCTGTGTTTTTCACTAATTTGCCATTAAAGCTTTCAATAGTATTTCTCATTATTTCATCGTGTTTGTTCATTTTTTCTGACCATTGTTTATCACCCATTTCGGTCATCTGTTTAGTCGAGTTCTCGATATCAGTAAATAGAATCGTAGCGAGGTTTCTATCAGCCGTTTTTAAATCACTACCTGTTGTAGAAAAAAATGATATCAAGTCCTTCACAACATTTTCTCTTTCTTCACACCAAGGTAAATGTCCTCCAATCGGATACTCAATGTACTTTGCGCCTGGAATGTTATCTGCTAAATATCTTCCATTCAGTTTTGAAATAGTAGCATCATCTCTGGAATGCAACACAAGAACTGGCAAATTAATATCAGGTAAAGTGGTCCTTACATCGATCTTAGAAAGAAGTTCTAAAATACTTTGGAGTGTTTTAGGGTTACAGACCATTCTTTCTAATTTTGCAAGAAATCCTTTTTTTTCTGGCATTTTTTGCGGGCAAAAATAATAGCCAGAATTGCCAGACCCCCAACTTGATAACATATTCTCTACCATGACCTTATACTCAGGTACAAATTTATAGTCCTCTGCTCTAGTAAATTTGGCAGTACCTCCAAATACCGCAACAGATTTCACTTTATCGGTGTGAGTAGCTGCGTATACTAAAGAAATTGCAGCGCCTTCGGATAGTCCAAAAAGAAAAAATTGACTCAAATTTTCCGCTGCTACTATAGCAGAAATATCATCCATTCTTTCCTCTAGGTTTGGTGCTGACGAGTCTCTGTCTGATAACCCCTGGCCTCTCTTATCAAAAATAATAAGCCTGAAGGACTTACTTAACTCTCTAATCCAAGCAAGGTACTCGCTATCTTCGAGCCCAGCCTCTAGATGCGAGATCATTCCTGGCACATACACAAGTGTATCTTCGGATGAGCCCCAAATTTGGTAGGCAATAGTAAGCCCACCGGATTCAGTATATCTTAAGACGTATTCCTCTTCCATGATCTAAATGATACAGAAAATCATTGATAAGTGATATAGATAAAGGATATTCTTTTAAATTATTTGTTGAAATATATGTAGTATTTTTCTAAAACATATAGAGGGGGACATTGTTGTAACAATTTTATTGCAATGGAGGCCTCTACTGACTCTCTACGCATTGCTAGGATACGCTGTTGTTGCCTTGGTAGTGACATTATTTATCAGGCCGTTTCTTAACATAGAGCGTTCGATATTCGCTTATTTTGCTCCCTTCGGATTGGTTTACATTGTGCTTATGTTTTTTGCACCAACGAATAATTTTTCGGCGGGTTGGCACAGGTATATTGGAATAACTATAGGTGCAATTTTGCTTTTGCTTTTCTACTTCAAGGTTAGAAGTTATGTAAATAAAAAAAGGTATGAAGAAGAACTGGCAAGGGCTGCAATGGAGGAAGCTGAAAACTCGTGAGGATTTTCTAAAAAAATTAACGTGGATAAATGTGATTATAGATTTAACTAATATTGTCAGTGATCCGAGAGTTGCAAAAATTCTAACAACTCTATGCTCCGGTGCTATTTGTCTTGATAAAGAAATTTCATTAAGTGATACCGGGGGAGGTCATCGTCTTTCAGTTGGCTTAAATTCTGATGGAGATAGTCAAAAACAGCTTGATGTAATTGCGGATGATATTTTTTGCAGTTCATTAGAGGCTGCTGGAGTAGGCTTTTATGTGTCCGAAGAACGTGAAGCGATAGAAATGCTTAACAATAACGATGATTTAGGAGTAGCTATCGACCCACTAGATGGATCTTCCAACATTGACTGTAATGTTTCAATTGGAACAATTTTTTCAATCAAGGAAGTGAAGAATAAAAGCCGTCCCCAAGATGATTTTTTTCTGTTAGGAAACTATCTAGCTAGTGGGTACTTCATTTATGGGCCCCAGACATTATTGGTTTTTACGGTTGGTAATGGTATCGCTAAGTTTTTGCTTAATATAGAAGATAATGAATTTGTTCCCGTAAAATCAGACCTGAAGATCCCTGAACAAACTCAAGAGTACGCTATCAATAGTTCAAATTCCAGATATTGGCCCACACCTGTAAGAAGTTACATAGAAGAATTAATAGATGGTGCTGTTGGTCCTAGAAAAAAAAATTATAATACACGATGGGTTGCTTCTCTAGTTGCTGAGACCCATAGAATATTAGAAAGGGGAGGCGTGTTCCTCTATCCAGGCGATGATAGGGAAGGCTACTCTGAAGGGCGATTAAGGAAAATATACGAGTGTGGCCCTATAGCGTTTTTGATTGAACAAGCTCTAGGGTTAGCAACAAATGGAATAGATCCAATAGTTGGTTTAACCGCAGAAAATTTACATCAAAGAACCCCTTTTGTGTTTGGATCTAAAGAAGAGGTTGAAACTATAAAAAAGTTTTATGAAGATCCTAAAAGTGCTCATGCACCCCTTTTTAGAACTCGAGGACTATTTAATAGGTAGTAATAAATGAGTATAAAGCACCCAATAATATCAGTCACAGGCTCTTCTGGGGCAGGTACGTCTACAGTAAAGCATACTTTTCAACAAATTTTCAGAAGAGAAAGCGTGCAAGCGGTAACATTGGAAGGCGATGCATTTCATAGATATAATAGAAAGGAAATGAAAAAAGAGTTAGAGAAAAGACATGCGGCAGGGGATGAAACCTTTTCCCATTTCTCCTTCGATGCCAATTTGCTGCCAGAATTAGAGGATTGTTTTAGAAATTATAGCGAACAAGGCACATGCCGGTATCGACATTATATTCATAATTCAAGTGAAGAAAATTTGTATGGAGCTAAACCAGGGAATTTCACGAAATGGAAAAACTTTGAAGAACCATCAGATCTATTGTTCTACGAGGGTTTGCACGGAGCGGTAGTAAATGAAGAAATCAATTTGGCAAGGTATGCAGATTTAAAAATTGGTGTTGTTCCCGTTATTAACCTTGAGTGGATACAAAAAATTCATAGAGATACAGACTCCAGAGGCTACAGTACCGAAGCTGTGACAGACACAATATTGAGAAGAATGCATGCTTATGTTCATTGTATTTGCCCTCAGTTTACAGAGACAGATATTAATTTTCAGAGAGTACCAGTAGTAGATACATCCAATCCATTAGTAGCTAGGTGGATACCAACTGCTGACGAAAGCTTGGTTGTTATCCGTTTCAAGGACCCTCATGGAATTGATTTTCCTTATCTTGTATCGATGATTCATGATAGTTGGATGAGCAGAGCAAATTCGATAGTAATACCAGGAGGTAAATTAGATTTAGCAATGCAATTAATACTAACACCCTTAATTGGTAGATTGGTAAATCAAGCAAAACGAGCAATATGAAAAGCGAAAAAATATTAAAATATAAGGAAGAAAAATGGCGCTGATAACTTTAAGACAACTTCTAGACCATGCAGCTGAAAACCATTACGGAGTACCCGCCTTTAACATAAATAACATGGAACAAGGCTTGGCAATACTCAAGGCTGCTGATAAAACCGAATCTCCAGTTATTCTTCAAGCAAGTAGGGGTGCAAGGGCTTACGCTGGCGACATTATGTTATCACATATCGTGGCGGCACTAGCCAAAATGTATCCGACAATTCCAATCTGCATGCACCAAGATCATGGTAACAATGAGGCTACATGTATGACGGCTATTGGGCATGGGTTTACATCTGTTATGATGGATGGCTCTTTAGAAAGTGACCAAAAAACACCAGCAAGTTATGATTATAATGTTCAAATCACGAAAAAAGTTGCTGAGATTGCGCATTGGGTAGGAGCATCTGTGGAAGGAGAGCTTGGAGTTTTAGGAAGTCTAGAAACTGGTGAAGCAGCTAAAGAAGATGGGTCTGGAGCGGAAGGAAAACTTGATGCCAAACAGCTTTTAACCGACCCAGACCAAGCGCTTGATTTTGTTAAAAAGACTGACGTTGATGCTCTCGCGATTGCCTGTGGTACTAGTCATGGGGCATATAAGTTCAGTCGGAAACCTGATGGAGATATATTGGCTATGGATGTTATTGAAAAAATTCATAAAAAGATACCAAAGACTCATCTCGTGATGCATGGGTCCTCTTCAGTCCCTCAATACCTACAGGACTTGATTAACAATAATGGTGGGGAGATGAGCCAAACATATGGTGTTCCAGTAGAGGAAATTGAGAGAGGTATAAAGTCAGGAGTTAGAAAGATAAATATAGACACTGATTGTAGAATGGCAATAACGGGTCACTATAGAAAAATAGCAAGAGAAAAGCCTGCTGAATTTGATCCTAGAAAGTTTGCTATTCCTGCTAGTGAGGAAATGGAAAATCTGTGTGCTGATAGGTTTGAAAGGTTTGGAACTGCAGGACATGCAAAAAAAATATTAGTTAAATCCTTGGATCAAATGGCACAAAGCTATTCAAAAGGTGAGTTGAGACAAATATAGGTAAAGAGGAGGAACAAATGCCTGATGGAGATAAAAAATTAGATGCTAAAGCTCGATATTCTGCTGGAGTTTTAGAATACAAGAAAATGGGGTATTGGGAGCCTGATTATTTACCCAAAGATACGGATGTCATCGCACTTTTTAGGATTACTCCTCAGGATGGAGTGGATCCCATTGAAGCTGCAGCAGCAGTTGCTGGTGAAAGTTCAACCGCAACTTGGACAGTAGTTTGGACAGATCGTTTAACAGCATGTGAAAAATACAGAGCTAAAGCCTATAGAGTTGATCCAACACCTAACAATCCAAACGAGTATTTTGCGTATATTGCCTATGAGTTAGATCTTTTTGAACCTGGATCTATTGCTAACCTTACAGCATCAATCATTGGTAATGTTTTCGGCTTTAAACCTCTAAAAGCACTAAGACTTGAAGATATGCGATTACCGGTAGCCTATGTCAAAACTTTTCAAGGCCCAGCTACGGGAATAGTCGTAGAAAGAGAACGGCTTAATTGTTACGGACGCCCCCTTCTGGGAGCAACTGTAAAGCCCAAGCTTGGACTTTCCGGAAGAAACTATGGGCGAGTTGTGTACGAGGCCCTTAAAGGGGGATTAGATTTTACTAAAGATGATGAAAATATAAACAGCCAGCCATTTATGCATTGGAGAGATCGTTTCTTATACTGTATGGAAGCTGTAAATAGAGCGAGTGCTGCCACTGGAGAGGTTAAAGGAACATATTTAAATGTGACTGCTGGTACGATGGAAGAAATGTATAAAAGAGCCGAGTTTGCTAAGGAATTGGGATCTGTCATCATAATGATTGACTTAGTTATTGGTTACACCGCAATTCAATCCATGGCAAAGTGGGCTCGAGATAACGACATGATTCTACATCTACATCGAGCAGGCCATGGCACCTACACAAGACAAAAAACTCATGGTGTTTCTTTTAGAGTGATAGCAAAGTGGATGCGGTTGGCAGGAGTAGATCACATCCATGCGGGTACGGTTGTTGGCAAACTAGAAGGAGATCCTGCAACAACAAAGGGCTACTATGATATCTGTAGAGAAGAACAGAACTCAGTGTCTTTGGAAACAGGAGTATTCTTCGATCAAGACTGGGCGTCTTTAAATAAAGTTATGCCCGTCGCCTCTGGAGGCATTCACGCGGGACAAATGCATCAATTGATCCATTATTTGGGTGAAGATGTCGTTCTACAGTTTGGAGGTGGAACTATAGGACACCCTCAAGGAATAGCGGCAGGCGCGACGGCAAATAGGGTCGCCCTAGAAGCTATGGTATATGCCAGAAATGCGGGAAGAGATTATTTGGCAGAAGGTCCTACAATTCTTGCTGAAGCAGCAAAAACATGTACACCTTTGCGAGAAGCTCTGGACATATGGAAGGATGTAACTTTTGATTATGCATCCACTGATGCACCTGACTTCGTTCCAACAACATCTGTATCTTAAGGAGAAAAATAATGAGAGTTACACAAGGGACATTTTCATTTTTACCCGATTTTACTGATCAACAAATTCACGAACAAGTACAATATTGTATAGATAACGGCTGGGCAGTAAGTATCGAATACACTGACGATCCACATCCTAGAAATACCTATTGGGAGATGTGGGGACATCCAATGTTTGATAATCCGGATGCGGCAGCGGTAGTTTACGAGTTAAATGAATGCCGAAAGGTTTATGGTTCTTACTATATAAGAATTATTGCGTTTGACTCATCTCCAGGCTGGGAGTCTATCAGGCTTTCATTTATTGTTAATAGACCTTCTGAGGAACCTGGGTTTAAATTGAGTAGAACTGAGGTTAAAGGAAGAAATATTCAATACTCTATAACACCTTATTCTAATGACAAACCCCAGGGTTCTAGATATAAATAGGATTACCTTATGGAAAATGAAGGACAGGAAAAAGAGTCTGAGATTGTCACCAAGGTAAATTTAAAGGAAGATTTCCAGGCAAGTGGCGTCGCTGATATTCTTGCGGAACTCGATAATAGTTTAATTGGGCTCACGCCAGTGAAAACACGCATCAAAGAGACGGCTTCATTACTTTTGGTCGATAAAGCTAGAGAAAAGCTAGGCTTAGTTAATGAGTCGCCAACTTTACACATGAGTTTTTCTGGTAATCCAGGCACTGGTAAAACTACAGTCGCTCTCAAGATGGCTAACCTCCTTTTCCGTTTGGGTTACGTAAGAAAAGGACACTTGGTAACCGTGACAAGAGATGACCTTGTAGGGCAATATATTGGACACACGGCTCCAAAGACAAAAGAAGTTCTCAAGAAAGCTATGGGAGGGGTTCTATTTATCGATGAAGCCTACTATTTATATAGGCCGGAAAACGAGAGAGATTATGGTCAAGAAGCTATAGAGATATTATTACAAGTGATGGAAAATAATAGGGATGATTTAGTTGTTATTTTAGCAGGCTATAAGGATAAGATGGATAAGTTTTTTGAAAGCAACCCAGGATTTAGATCACGTATAGCCCACCATATAGACTTTCCCGACTATTCAAATAATGAACTATTGGAGATTGCCGAAGTTATGGTTGCAAGTATGAACTATAAATTTAATGAAGAGAGTAAAAAAGCTATGGCTGAATACATAAAAATTCGAAAGAAACAGCCGCACTTTGCCAATGCTCGCTCTATTCGTAATGCTATTGATCGTGCAAGACTACGTCAGGCAAATAGAGTCTTCAATAACTCAGAGGGACCAATTGGTGCCAGCTTTCTAAGTCAGATCGAAGATGTTGATATTAGGCAAAGTAGAGTGTTTTCGGGTGGCATAGATAAATAAGTTAATCGTCATTGTATGGGTCAAACACATCTGCCTCATCATTATCGATGTCAAACTCGTTTTTAGTTTGAAGAAAAATATTTCTAGCAGCTGAGTAGCTATCCGCAGAGTTATATAATGTAGCATCTATCATAGGAGCCAACTCATATCTCCTCTGAAAAACATTTGCCAATTCCACACCCAGCATAACCACACCATCGATGCCTGCCGTTATTGGCTTTGAGGGATTAAGTGCATAGTCTGTTATCAACCCAAATGACCCTCTAGCGGAGTTCGGTCCAAAGAGCGGCAATTCTACATACGCGCCTTGAGGTATATTGAATGAACTAAAAGTTTCATCAAAACCGGTAGATCTTGGGTAAATATTCCACAAAGACGCTACATCGATCAATCCGCCAATTCCTAGCGTGGAGTTGATAATAAATCTGCTGAGATCAGTTCCTGCACTGCCAAAATCTCTTTGAAAAATATGATTTATAAACCTCTTCGGTTCGTTTAAATTTCCACGGAAGTTTGATATTGGTATGCGTATTAATTCAGGAACATAGGCTCCGTATACGTTTGAAGTGGGTCGTATAGCATATCTGTCAAGTCCTTTATTGAATTCATGGGTTGTTCGATTAATATTCTCAATTGGGTCATATGGTTCTCGCTCAAAAAATCCTTGAGCATAGATTGCCGAATTTAAAAGAACAGTCGCCAGAAATACTAGTACGAATGTTATTAATCGCATGATTTTTTACCTAACATACCGCTCCAAACTAATCAAAAAAGAAAATAGCTTTACTACACAGAATCATAAGTTATGAATACTTAATAGTTATTCTTATAATATCGAAACAAATATGGAAACACCTCTTTTTTTATATAATTCCTATTCAAGGACAAAAGAAGCTTTTAAGCCCCTAGATAAGAAAAATGTTCGTATGTATGTTTGTGGGCCTACCGTATATGACCGGGCTCATATAGGTAATGCTCGACCAGTTTTAGTATTTGACATATTGTTCCGACTTCTTCGATATCTATATAAAGAAGATAATGTCACTTATGTTAGAAATATCACGGATATTGATGATAAAATTAACGCTAAAGCTTTAGAAAGAGGCGTTAACATTGAAAAAGTAACGGAAGAAACAATAAGTTGGTTTCATAAAGACATGGACTTTTTGGGAGCGCTCAGACCCAATCATGAACCCCGAGCAACGGATTATGTTTCTCAGATGAAGGATATGATTTCTAAACTTATATCCTTGTCTTTTGCCTACCCTACGGAAGACGGTCATGTGTTTTTTGAGGTAGAGAAATTTTCAGATTATGGACGCCTTTCTAACAAAAAATTAAACGAGCTTAAAGAAGGAGTCAGGATAGAAAATGAAAATACAAAGAAAAATCCACTTGATTTCGTTTTGTGGAAACCGTCTGATGCTGAAGAGCCAGGCTGGAAAAGTCCATGGGGAAGAGGACGTCCCGGATGGCATATCGAATGTTCGGCGATGGCCAAAGATATATTAGGAGATCAATTTGACATTCATGGAGGGGGTATCGATTTGATTTTCCCTCATCATGAGAATGAAATTGCCCAAAGTACATGTTCAAATAATATGAAAAAATTCGCCAATTTTTGGCTTCATAACGGCTTTCTTAAAATCGAGGGTGAAAAGATGTCAAAATCACTTAACAATTTTTTGACTGTATATGATCTAATCCAAAGAGATTTTTCAGGACCTGCGATAAGATATAATATGCTTTCCACTCATTATCGACAACCGTTGGACTGGAAATTTGAGAGGCTGGCAGAAGCTGAAAAGACTCTAATAAAATGGAATAATAGAATTGACTCAATTAATGAAATCGGACTTCCAAGCCAAATACTTAATGCTTTAATGGACGATCTTAATACCCCGCAATCTATCCACGAAATGCATCAGCTATTCAATAACAAAAAGTTTGACGAGCTAAAAAATGCTTGCACCTTTTTTGGATTTTCTCCAAAAGATACAAAGGAAAGTGTCCTAATACCAGCGGAGTTATCCGAAAAGGTTGATAACTTAATTGAAAAAAGAAACAATGCGAGGATGTCAAAAAACTTTTCGTTGGCAGATAAAATAAGAGAAGACTTGCTGAGTGCCGGTATTATAATAAAAGATAGCGGTCAGGAAACTACTTGGGAGTCAAGCCAAAAACTTAAAATAAAAAAGCTTAAAGAATTATGACTATAAAAGAGCGGCTTTATATTTACGATACGACACTTAGGGATGGGCAACAGACCCAGGGCGTTACCTTCTCACTGGATGATAAGATGAGAATAAGTCAATTATTAGCAGATATCGGTATTGATTACATAGAGGGCGGTTGGCCCGGCGCTAACCCTATAGATAGTGAATTTTTTGATAGAAAAAAAGAATTTGCTAAATCGAAGCTAGTAGCGTTTGGAATGACGAAAAGGTTTGGAAGATCTGTTGAAAATGATGAAACGTTGGGCCAAGTAGTATCTGCAGGAACTAGTGTTGTGTGTCTTGTAGGGAAGAGCCATGATTTCCATGTGCAAAAAGCTTTGGGAATATCACTAGATGAAAATATAGAACTGATTACGTCTTCGATTAAACATTTAAAATCTTTAGGTAAAGAAGTACATTTTGACGCGGAACATTTTTTCGATGGTTTTGCTGCTAACAAAAAATACGCAATTTCAATAGTTAAAGAAGCGATGGCTGCTGGAGCTGATTGGGTAGTGTTATGTGATACCAATGGTGGTTGTATGCCTGACCAAGTTAGAGAGACAATTGAAATCTTGATTAAAGGGGGTATTGATGCCAGCAAGCTTGGTATCCATGCACATAATGATACAGAAAATGCTGTGGCAAATTCGCTAGCAGCTGTGCAAGCAGGTGTAAGACAAATACAGGGCACTCTTAATGGACTTGGTGAAAGATGTGGCAATGCAAATCTGATTTCCCTGTTGCCTACTCTTTTATTAAAGCCACAGTTCGCCGAAAAATTCGTAACTGGGGTGACTCCTGAGAGTCTTAAAGAAATAACTAGAGCATCACGAATTATGGATGATGTGCTTAATAGAGTGCCAAATAGATTTGCTCCTTATGTAGGTAGCTCTGCTTTCGCTCATAAGGCAGGTCTACATGCCAATGCTATATTAAAGGATACTGAAACCTATGAGCATATAGATCCAGAGTTGGTCGGAAATGAGAGAATTATCCCTGTATCTAACCAAGCTGGTTTATCAAATTTGAGAGAAAAACTCCAGCAAGCGGGTATTAAGGCAGATGGCGATACTAGCAAGCTATCTATGTTACTTAAAGAAATTAAAGACAAAGAAAGCGAGGGATATTCTTTCGATTCAGCAAACGCGTCCTTTGAAATTTTTGCAAGAAGGATGTTAGGTCAAATGCCAAATTTTTTTGAAGTAAAAAGATATCGAGTTACTACCGAGCGAAGGAAAGACACTATAGGCAACACAAAAACATTGTCTGAAGCAGTGGTTGTTTTAAAAATTGGAGATAAAGAAACCCTTTCTGTATCGGAAAGTATGGACGAAGAAATGAACGATTTGGGACCGGTTAATGCATTGTCCAAAGCCATCTCTAAGGACTTAGGTCAGTATCAAGATATTATTAACGGCGTACGCCTAATAGACTTTAAAGTAAGGATAACTTCTGGGGGAACTTCGGCAGTCACTAGGGTGTTAATTGATAGCGAAGATGAAAAAGGCTTAAGGTGGTCTACTGTAGGCGTTTCTGCAAATATTCTTGATGCTAGTTTTCAGGCTCTCCTAGATTCAATTAACTGGAAGTTGATCAAGGAAGGGGCATCTCCAAATTGATTGGTACCAACTGGTTGAGCAATCTTAAAAAATATGATCGTGAGAGGTTTGACTCCATTAAACGCTTAAATTCTGAGAGACGAAAAGAAATAGCGGCGATATATTCATTTAATCTCGAATTGGCAAATATAGCTTGGAACGTTAGCGAGCCTGAGCTTGGATATCTAAAATTGCGCTGGTGGGAAGATTACATAAATGATATGAACGAAGGATATTCATTTGGAGAAAATGAATATTTACTAATCCTTTTAAAGCTTCTTGCAGAGGGTAAGCTGTACAAGAAAAACCTACTTAGACTTGTTAAAGCACGTGAATTTGACTGTTCAAAAAAACCCTTTGAAAGTTATGAACAGCAAATAAAATATATTCGAGATACTTCGCAGAACCTTTTGTTTATGGCTTTAAGTTGTCTAAGTGAGTTCAAGGATAACTCGCTTAGAAGAAATATTTCTGAATATTTCGGGTTATCACTTGGTTTAGCACGATTTGTTTTAGCAGCAGGAGCCCTTAGTCAAAACAAATGCTACTCACTTTTTTTACCAACAGGAATAGATTATAATATTTATTTTGAAGGCGGAATTAATGAGAATATTTCAGGAAGAATACGTTCTGATATTGATTTAACATTAAATCTGTTTCGCAGGGGAAAAAGGCAAATTAAAAGTATGGGACTAAAAAAAAATACTTTATCGGTGCTTAATACCGTTAACAATTTTGTGCCAAACTTAATAGAAATTAAAAATCAGCCACACTTAATTTATAGAAAGGACCATAAGCCTAGTTTTAAAGCTAAATTTATTGAGAAGATAAATGAACTTGTGAAATAATTGAGAAATGTTGAGTACTGAATTTATAAAGGATATAGCGCCAAGCGTATATAAACTAGAAAAAAGATTTATGCTAGTTGAAAGGAGCTTTGGACTTCCGTCATTTGACCCAAGAGAGAAAGGACTTTTGGCGCTAAAAAAAACCATTGTAGGGCAACAACTTTCTATAGCCTCCGCTGCAGCGATATGGGGTCGTTTTATAGAGGCAGACATCAAAGACGAAGAAATTTTAAATAACAAAGCTGATAATCAATTAAGGGACCTTGGGTTTTCAAGACAAAAAATTTCTTATCTAAAAAGCCTTGCCAAAAGTAGACTTAATTTTGATCAAATGGAGACAATGAAAAACGAGGACGTTATAAACCTTTTGATTGGTATTAAAGGCATTGGATTATGGACAGCGGAAATATACTGTATTTTCAGCTTAAGAAGATTAGACATTTTTCCTGCAGGTGATCTTGCTTTGCAGGAGGCTGCAAAATATTTGCTTAAATTGGAAAATAGGCCCTCAGAAAAAGAGATGAGAAAAATAGCTGAAAGCTGGGTGCCTCATAGATCAGTATGTGCAATAATTTTATGGCATTTTTATAGAAATTTTAAGTCTAGGGAATCTACATTATGGTAAATGAGTTAAACGTAAAAGAGAAGATGCCTTCTTCAGGATCGGTAAAAAAAATTGTTATTTTTCTGCATGGATATGGAGCTGATGGAGCGGATTTGTTCTCTTTAAGTGACCCTTTATCAGAGCAGTTGCCAGATTGCTTTTTCGCCTCTCCGGATGCTCCCAGAAAGTGTGGAGCATCCCCTTTTGGATATGAGTGGTTTCCGATACCTGAAATAGATGGATCAACTATACCTGATATGATGCAAGCACTAGCCACTTCAGAAAAATTAATAATAAAATTAATAGACAGTTACAAAAAACGATTTGCTTTAGATTCCTCCGATTTTGTTTTACTTGGATTTAGCCAGGGGTGTATGATTTCCTTAAACATTGGCTTGAGAAAGTTAAACGATCTAGGAGGTATCGTTGGTATCTCAGGGAGGCTTCTTATGCCAGATTCCTTGGACGAGGATGATAAAAAGAGTTATCCCCCTGTAGTTTTAATTCATGGGGATGCGGATGATGTCGTACCAATTTCATCAATGTATGAAGCCGAAAAAGTCTTGAATAAGATTAAAGTTAGATTCTCTACTCATGTTAGTAAGAATATTGGACATGGAATTGCTCCAGATGGATTATCGAAAGCTCTAGAGTTTATAAAAAAAATTTTTAGCTAGTTTTTTTGTGACAAACACTATCTAATATAAAAGACGCATCTTACGTCGCATATACCAATTTGGGAGTGAAGAATTTGCTGGATAGCCAAGCTAATGTAAAGCCTGCTATATTTGAAAAATCAAAACAGCGACCTGCATTAATTTTAAATGCTGACTACAGACCACTATCTTACTTTCCACTCTCTCTGTGGCCCTGGCAAGAGGCTATCAAAGCAGTATATTTGAAAAGAGTAAATGTCGCAGCTGAATATGAAGAAGTGGTTCGATCAGAGAAATTAACACTCCCACTTCCATCAGTGATAGTACTTAAGAATTATGTAGTGCCTACAAAAACTGTGCCCTTTACTAGAGCCACTTTATTTTTGCGAGATGAGTTTACCTGTCAATATTGTGGCTATAAGGGAAAAGATCTTACTTTTGATCACGTTGTGCCGAAGTCGCGAGGAGGTAAAACGCGTTGGGACAATGTTGTTGCTGCTTGTCAATCTTGTAACTTAAGGAAAGCTGCGAAAACGACATCTCAAGCAGGATTTAAGTTGAAGAAAGTACCAACCAAACCATCACCAGAAGTTTTATTGAATAAGGGAAAGAAATTTCCTCCCAGTGATATGCACAAATCGTGGATCGACTTTCTTTATTTTGAAAAAGATTTTGATTGAAAAAACTTAAATAAATTCAGAGAGGACACCATCCAGCCTACAAAAAGGGCTAAGGACATAATGAGATTCCAGCTTGCCATTGATAGTCTCATAAAAGACCATGTTACTTCGTTACATCTAACAACCGTTGTATTTAAGATATCTATCAATAATGCTTCAGCACTTATCTCACTCACCGAAGAGAGATTAGAAGATGAACAAGATTGGGGGCCTTGAAATATACCTTGTTCTACACCCACGTGGTAAGACGCTAAGATAATGCTAAATGCCATAATCAATGTGTTTAATGGATACATAAACAGATCGTGTGTCCTAAAAAAAACCAGCCAAATCGAGGTTATAGCTACAAGCATGTGTGGGTATCGCTGTATCAAGCACAAAGAGCAAGGAGTAAATCCAAACACATATTCTGATATCAAAGCAAACAATATCATACTCATAGATATTGTCCCAAGAGAGATATGATTTAAGTAGGGTTTTATCATAAAAAACTCAATAGAAGAAATATACTCAGAGCACCGACTATAATAATTAAGGTAAGTAAACCAAGTCTATTTTCAATAAAACTTTGAACTCGTGATCCAAACCAAAATATCAAAAATCCAATAAGAAAAAACCGTAAGCCCCTAGAAAATAGTGAGAATAAACAGAAGTAAAAAAAATTCATGGAGCTTATCCCAGATATAATTGTAACTAGTTTATATGGAATGGGTGATACTCCCGCTATAAAGACTGCTAGAGAACCATTTTCATTATAAAGTTCTTTGAAACTGTTAATTTGGTCCGTCAAAGCGAAGTACTCGGTTATATGTACTCCTATTTCGTCATAAAAGATAAAACCTATATAGTAACCGGTTATACCACCTAAAACAGAGAAAGCAGTGCATAGCATACAGTACAAAAAAAAATTTTTTTTATTTGCTAGTATTAGAGCGATCAAAAATGGGTCGGGGGGTATCGGAAAAATGAAGGCCTCCGAGAATGCCCAAAGACATAATATCAATAGAGACATTTTGCTATTCAATGCCCTTTTTATGTTTATACGATTTTTGAGCTTGGTATAAATAATAAATTCCTTAAATAAATTGAACTCTTGACTTTTTAAGTTGAAAGCAAGTTAATGCAAGTATATTTTTAATCTTTGTGCCCAAGTGGCGGAATGGTAGACGCAGCGGACTCAAAATCCGCCGGTAGTGATACCGTGAGAGTTCGAGTCTCTCCTTGGGCACCATCTAAAATGACATCTTATTGATTTGTAAACATTTTGTGTGAACAATTCATAAGGGTAAACAAGATGGTATACAAAAATGGTTGCTAACCACTCGTAAAAGCACCAAAGCTTACTACGTTTAGAGCATGATAATATTCGGAGCAATACTAGCCACAATTCTGGTCGTAACAAAGCTTGGAGCGAAGCCGAAGCAACAAGCAAAGCGTGTTGAGGTGAAGGCAAAAAGAGATAATAAGTAGTAAAGCTTTTTAAGCTCTCTATATTGAGTGATTGAATCCGAAAAAGTAATTTTGAAAAGTTGCTCCCATAGGCTTGAGTGCTTCCTTTAAATCTGGTTTTGCATTTCCATAAATATGCCAACCCTTAAAATCAACTAAATCTGCAATTTCTACTGCAATAGGGCTTGCCATATGATTTTTTAGTCGTTGCATATATCCTTCACTATTTACTAATAACTCTACTAATGTTGCTTCTCTTCCATCGTCAGAAAAATGCCATTCATAGCTTATAAGTCTTTCTTCATTTAATTCTAAAACATATTTTGATGATCGGTTTTTAACCCAATTTTTAAACTCATCAGGATCTCCTTTTATGCTTACTTGAATAACACTACAAATTTGATCTGAGTTTTCTCTAAGTCCTGACATTTTTTCTCCATGTTTTATTTGAAAGTTTCCTAAAAAATAGTTGGTAACATTGATTGCCTTAGTCCACGATTAGAAAGGTAAAGCTTTCACATCTTTCAGGCAAATGAAAAACATTAGCATTTCTAAATAAATTTTTTGTTGATCGAGGTTAACACCCCATCTGCTGCACACTCCAGAAACAAACTACTTGAGAACCCCTTGTGTCCCATGCGTAACCTATCTAGAATAAAACAAGTAGATAATTAAAGCACCTTGTTGCATAGCAATCATTAATAATAGAGGTATTACGATAAAGACTAAGTAAGTTCCCAGTCTATCTAATCTCTTTTCCACCTTGTGAGTGTATATATCTATAATCTCGACAGCTTTTTCAGTAGCCACTTCCATCTCCACCGTTACATGCTGATAAAAATAAAAGAGCTATTATTAAGGCTCTGGTTAATTTGTATTTAATGTACCCCATTACATCTCCTGAGAATTATCATGTAATTTTAGTTACCTTTTTAGTTTATCTTTTACCGTTAGAAAGACAAAAACAGCTAAAAATATCCTAATGAATAGAACAGCACTTAGCTCATCAAAGCTAGGATATAGATTAAGGTAAAGATAGCCATCCTTCATAATTATCCAATAAAGATCAAAATATCCCTCGTATTTTGTATATCCAACTACTTGGGAAACTAATCCAAAGGAAATTGCAATCCAAAGATTAGAATAAAATGCCTTCCCAAATATATCCTTCAAAATAGATACTAATCGGCTTGCCATCTGAAACCTTCTTCTATACAAAACAAACGCCCAAATTTACACTTTCTATCACCTCGACAAACCTTTTCATGTTTACTATTTTCCCAACACGCGGTTGTAGCAGCAGAACCATACTTATCAATAAATCGGTCCCATGTGTCTCCAACCGACAAAAGTACAATCGAAGGTAATATAAATGCAACGAATATTATAGTTACAAATGCTATTCCGAAGCCTTCATTATTTTTTTCCATTTGAAAACCTTTTTCTTTTATATGCAGAGCAACTAAGTTCGTTTCACTATTTGTCAAAGGAATTAAGTTAGCTTTTTTAAAAACAGGCCTCATCTGCTGCGCACTCCAAGAAATTAACACCAGTAAACTCCCTTTTTCCCATGCTAGGGAGTCAGTCATTTAAGCTGTAGTACAAAATTAAAAATAATTAGATTAGGATTAGCAAATCAAATAGAATATTGCTTGCTAATCTTTTTGGGTGTCTAAGTGGAAAAATACAAAAAAGTTCTAAGACTAGTAGAGGAACGAAATTGGAAAGAAATGGAGGAATGGCTCCATGATGACTTTATGTACATTAAAGAGACTGCATTGATGGATCGTGAGGAACATGTACAAAAACTGGAAAAAGAGTTTGGGTCAAGGCAAGCAATTAATCAGCATGAATTATTACATGAGGATGAAGATATGATGGCGTTTAAGCATGTTGTAACTCAGAAAAATGGTAAAAAGTTCCGAATTACACAGATCCAACTTTATAAAGAGAGTATGGTTTGGAGAGAAATAAGTAATGCTATAGAAATAGATTAACTCTTAGATCTTAAGCCACTCTTTTATCGTACTATTAACTTCATCGGGTTTTTCTTGCGCCATCCAATGCCCGCTATCAATTATTGCCTCTTTCAAGTTAGAACAATTTTCTCTCATAGGGTCTGCTAGGCTTGTATGACACGTGTCACAAACCCTATCGTATTTTGCATGAATGAAAAGGACTGGTTTATCGAGTTTCTTAAGTGGAGCTTTCTTAAAATATTCGCTATTAAGTTCAGTGTTCATATACCATGAACCAGGCCCAAAAAAACCATTCTCGGAAAGATATTTTGAATATATTTCAAGCTCTTTTTCTGATAAAACATTCTCATCCAAGGGGATATTTG
>CACBNQ010000020.1 GCA_902540655.1 uncultured Alphaproteobacteria bacterium
TGCTGTCGCTGCGGCTGTTTTTGTTATCGGAATTATTGCCTTTGCCTTTTTAGGAAAGCAATCAACGACTGAAAAATTACAAAATAAGCTTCTTGGGAAGCGAATACTAGTTCAAGAAATAGAAAATATAAGCTCTGAAGATAGTGGTCTAAATTTGTCGCGTGGTATTCAAAACCAATTAATTTCAGGCTTGTCTCCAACGGTATTAATCCCAATTGTAGCTAAGGAAGAAACCGATCAAATAAATTCTAAAAATATTCCAATAGAAGATCTTGAAAGCGAATATAACGTTGGCTTTCTTATCGGTGGTTCTACTTCAGTACAAGGAAATAAATTTAGAGTTAATTTAGAGCTTTTAGACGTGGGGAAGCGAAGCGTGGTTTGGTCTTTTATGAAAGACTTTTCAACCGATGATACCTTTGCTGCGCAGGATGAAATTGAGTTTCAAGTTAGAAAAGCGATTCAAGAAAAATTTACAATGGGTAATGATTTTTCAGATTCATTTGTAAAATATTTCGGCACAGGTCAACTATATCGCGAAGTGCTTAAAGCATGGGTGGCTTTCCAAAAAAAGGATGGCGGAAATGTGGGTGCTAGCTACTCCGAGGCATTCAAAAAAATTAAGGATGATAATCCGGATAACTCTCAAGCTCATCTCCTGTATGCAATTTCTCTTTATAACGAAGAGGAGGGTGCTGAATATTACGAAAAACGAAAAGAACTTTTGAAAAGTGTCAACATAGCTAACAAATTAGATCCTAACAACCCAATGGTGTATCCGGTAAAGGCTTATTTCGAATATAGATTTGATGAAGAAACTGACCTACGAAGTGTAATTGCCTTTAAGGGTTTAGATATGGAACCCGATAACTACCTCAGTTTGTTGTGGACCGGTCACGCTTTTTGGATTTCGCCGGCATTGGTGAGTAAATTTGATTTCGAAATGCTTTTTAACTCAGAGTATTTTGAAAAGGCGATCGAAATTGCTCCTTATGGTCCACCTTCTGCTAAGGTTTATCTCCTTGCAGCTTATACAGAAGAAAAAAAGATGGAAAAGGCAAATATCCTTGTTGATGAAATGCTCAAGGATAACGATAAAAATCTAAATTTTTGGGGAACAGTGAGTAAAGTGTTCCTATTAACTACAGAAGGAAACAAAGATGAAGCAGGAAAAATTTTAAATGTATTCAAGAAGAGAAATGATCTATCTAATGAAGATATTTTCGATAACTTTTTTCAGTTTCCCTTTGTTACTATTCATTTTGGTTTCTTCAGCAATAGGTTTCTCCCGGCGATCCAAGAAACTATGGGGTTAAGTCCTGACGTATTAGACAGCTATTTTTGGAACAGAGATAATTGAGTGGATTTTAAATAGGAAATATAAGGATGAACACCGAGATAGACCGTAAAATAGCAGTTATCCTTGTGGCAGATGTTGTTGGGTATTCTAAGCACATGGAAAAGGATGAAAATTCTACCATAACGAGCTATAGTGCTTGTGAAAGGATCTTAAA
Organism: uncultured Alphaproteobacteria bacterium; assembly: GCA_902540655.1. Taxonomy (GTDB): domain Bacteria; phylum Pseudomonadota; class Alphaproteobacteria; order Rhodobacterales; family Rhodobacteraceae; genus CACIJG01. The sequence continues at coordinate 1,515 of CACBNQ010000020.1, forward strand.
TAAGCTTCTCAAGAAATTTAAGGGCTCTGTTTTTAATACTGGTGGCGACTCTGTACTGGTGGAATTCCCAAGTGCCGTAAATGCGGTTGAGTGTGGCGTCGCATTCCAAAATGAAATAAAAAAAAGAAATAACTCTGATAAAACTGATGTGAAGTTAGAATTTCGTCTTGGTATCAATATGGGTGATGTGGTTAACAAGGACGGGAATCTTATTGGTGATGGTGTTAATATCGCTGCCAGGTTAGAAGCTCTTGCACAACCAAACGGTATCACTATTTCAAAAAGCGTCTATGACTTCGTTGTACCTAAAACAAAGATGACATTTAACGACCTAGGTGTACAAAAGGTAAAGCAGAATGAATTTCATGCCTTTGACATTCTTCTTGATCCCTCACAGAAAAGGAAGCTTAATACTAAAGTTAAATCTCGATTGCTAGTCTTAACGAGTTTAGCAGGCGTTTTAATAGCTATTACTCTCACTCTAATCCTGAATTTTTATTTTTTAAAGTCTGACAACGGCAATGTTTCAAATCAAGAAATGGAGTACAAAGTCTTAGGACGAACGTTGTTAATACTTCCATTTGAAAACAATAGCCCAAATGAGTTTGATTACGTGGCTAAAGGAATTACTGATCACCTTCAGGTTACTTTACCATCAACTATCCTCCTTAACATTGTACCAAGAGGAAAAAGTGAGCAAATCAAAATTGAAAAAATTAGTAATGAAAACTTAAAAACTGATTTTGATATCAGCTACGTTTTAAGCGGCAGAGTTTCTGTCGTTAAAGAAAGGTTCAGACTTAGCTTAGAATTGCTAGATATACATACAAATGAAATATTGTTTTCTTCAAATTCTGAGTTTCAATTAACTGATTTATTTTCTGCTCAGGACCAAATTGAGTTCAGTTTAATAAAACAGATACAAACAAAATTAACCATGGGAAGTGTTCTATCGGCTAAATATGAAGATCATTTTGTTGATAGAACCACCTATAATAAAATTTTGGCGCTCAGGGTAGAAGAAAATGCAGTTCAACGGACAAAAACTCCCTTAGAAATTGAGAATGAATATAAGAAAATATACGAACAAAATAAAGCTAATCCTATGGCGGCGTATTTATACGCAAAAGCCATTCACAACAAAGTAAATTTTGGTAACAGCAAAAATATCCCAGGGGATGTGACTAATTTGATGAATTTTTTAGATCAGTCAATTCAACAAAACCCAAATAGCTCCGAATTATACGCACTTAAGGCATTTGTAAGTGACTCATATTTTAGACTTTTCTTGAATGGGTTAAAACCGAGAGAACTTAGAAATGAGAACAAAAAAATAATCAAGAAAGCCCTGCAGATGGATCCAAATAACCATGATACTTTGTATTGGAGCAGTAAGTTTTATGCAAATATTGGAAATGCTAAGTTAGCGGCACCACTAATTGAAAAGGTAATATCGATTGCGCCCTTTGGACCTGATGAACGTAAAGCTTTTCGATGTAGAGTTTATCTCGGTGCATTTGACCTTCGAAAAGCTGAGGAAGTTGCAAAAGATTTAATCACTTTAAATGACAAAAAATCAGTATTTCTTGGCATGATATTTCGTGCTTTTATTGAAGCAAAAACTAATAGACTTTCTTTAGCCAAAGATACCTATAAGCAAATTTTGGTTCAATATAATTTGTCCTCCAAGGAAGCTATAGCAGAGTTTAGAAAATATACTGGAGGAGATAATTATTATAAATATGAGGTTTATAACGTACTTGCATCTTTATCGCCCAGACAATAACGAAAAAGTCACGAAAGTTTTTAAATGTATTTTTTGATGCTTAATAGACATCTGTTTGTTATGATCAATGAACCGTTCATCAATTTGTAGTAACCTGTTTAAACACATCAAAATAATTTTTTGATACTTTCATTTTGTCTGCATATCCTTTTTTAAGCAATAATGAGTGTACTTTTTTCAAACGCCAACATGGGACATGCATTATTAAGTGATGCTCTAAATGATAGTTTACCCAGTAGGGTGCTAAAAAAAGACGGATAATCGGATTTGCGTATGTAGTTCTTACATTTTGAAGCTCATTATCTGAAAAATCAGTTGCTGCATGTTCAGCCATGCTTCTTATCCTCACAACTAACTGAAACCATGTTACCAATGGAAGTAGCCAGAAAGTAAACCACCACCACCATTCACCGGCGATCCACATGACTATGAATAATAGAAGGTTAGCTATTATTGGTTGAGACATAGAGTTTCCCTTAAAGCTTTGAGGTTGTTTAGTTAAGCTGTCGATTGCATCTTTGTCAAAAGCTAATTTAAATGCTGTTCTTATTTGGTTGTAAATTGATTTAATGCCAGTTTGGCCTGTTATATCTCTGATTATTCTTCTTATTATACTCCGGATAGAGGTTGGAAACGGCTTTGATAGATTGAGATCCGGATCTTTTTCAGTTTGAGTGTGTTTATGATGCATCAAGTGATAATGACGGTAAGCAAACATATCTGCTAGAATTGGCGCACCACAGACCCAATATCCTATTTTCTCATTTAAAAAATCATTTGCAAATAAAGCTCTATGTGCTGAGTCATGCATCAAAATTGCAAGACCTAATTGGCGAGAACCTATAATCATTACCGCCATTATAAAAGTGAATATGTTAGGCCAAATAGAAAAAACAAATATTGCTAATGCTATAGTAAAGAAGCAATGGGTTACCAAAAACGCTCCCATGAAATTAGATCTTTGAGCTAATGGTCGTATTTCATCAGAAGAAAAATATTTTTTTGCATGTTGCATAACTAAACATTAATTAAAATTCTAAAAGTTCACAATTGAAATTTTTGTTAAATTAATTCCGTCGCATAAAATTTTTATTTACAGCACCCTTAAAACAACGAGGGAAAAACGGATAGTTATCTGTTGCAAAATAGGTATAAACACCCTTTATTTTTTTTCCATTGCACTCATCAAGGGACCCACTATTCGCTACATATTCAAAATCCTCTTCAAAATTTCCATCGAACTTGCCGCCAGGAGCCGTACTTCGCAATCCTTCTTTTAATTTCCAAGAGGAGCTTTCGCTCAACTTATACATTATTTTAAACCCATCTGGAGCATACCCAACCAAATATTCTTTTATATCGACATTTGAGTCAGTTTTGAGTTGGTGATAATGATATAGGCCAGATTTATCTACATGACCATAGTGTTGATCAATACCTAGACTTCGAGGACTGAACATCGCCTGTTTTCTCCAACCACTTGAAGAATTTTTGCTAAAGCCTCTCTTTACATTTGAATCAAAATAGTCCGCAGTATAGGGGCGAATAGGTATACCATTTGAGGCTACACCAACCGTCATTAGCCCTCTTGTAACGGAATTTGAAAGCTTAGGAACTTTCGGAAAGCAAAACGTAAGTTGCTGTTTTCTGAATTTATTTGGATTAGCTTTATTTGGAAACTTTCCAATAGTATGATTGGGTATGCCGTCAGAAGTAATGCAATTCATATTTCCCCTGATCTCAATCTTTATGGGTGGCTGCTCTGCATTCAAAGAAAAAGAGCTCGTGCTTAGGAAAAGAATACAATATATAAATATTCTCATAATCTGATATTAAATAATTTAAAAAAAAGCATCGAGTTTTAAAAGTTTACTAGTAAAAGATATGATATAAACTTTTCAAACACTACTTTTTTATGGTCCTAAGAGAGGATATTTTAACATGTTAACCTTCAAAGAAGTAAAAACGAGGTCAGTTATTTTAACGCTCAAAAGACCTATTAAAGCAAGAATTGCTTATATTAAAAAATGGCCGATTTTGTTAGTAGATCTTTATACAAACGAGGGAATTGTTGGTAGAAGCTATTTGCAACCTTATATCGATAAATCTTTAAAATATATCAGTTCAATTATTGATGACTTTAATGAGGTACTACGAAACAAAGAATTAGCTCCCTATGATAATTTTGAGCTTATGAGACAATCATTACACTTTATAGGTTATGAAGGATTATCGCTGACAGCTGTCTCTGGTGTAGACATGGCGATCTGGGATGCTGTGTCCAAAGCGGCTGCCAAACCTTTATGCTGTTACTTAGGTGGCACAGTTGGCCCGGTCAGAGCTTATAATAGTAATGGACTATGGTTAGAAAAAGGTAACGTCCTTACAAAGGAAGCAAAGTTGTTAATTGAGCAAGGTAATTTTTCGGCAATAAAAATGCGATTAGGAAGAGATAGCTTCAATGACGATTTAAAGGCTATTGAAACTGTAAAAAAAGCTATTGGAACGGAAGTTAAGCTTATGGTCGATTTTAATCAATGTTTATCATTGGAAGAAGCTTTAAACAAATGTAGAGCTCTTGAGCAGTTCGATTTAACATGGATTGAGGAGCCACTTATTTATGATAACCTGAAAGGCTATTCACAACTAACAAGAGAAATAAAAACACCAATTCAGCTGGGTGAGAATTTTTATGGACCTAGAGAGTTATATAAAGCTATTGAACAAAAAGCTTCTGACTTAGTGATGCCGGACTTTATGAGAATTGGAGGTGTAACTGGGTGGATAAATTCAGCGGCAATAGCAGGAGCGGGGGGCATTCCTATTTCCACGCATTTTTACCCCGAGGTCGGTTCTCATGTAATGCGAGTATCAAGATCTGCACACTGGCTGGAATGGCTTGATTGGGCGGACGATATCCTTTTAGATCCGTTTTATATTATAGATGGATATGTTCAAATTCCTAACAAACCGGGTATTGGTATAGAATGGAACGAAAAAGTCATTAACAAGCACCTTTTATAGCTATAATTAATATTGTAGTTTAACCTGAAATTCGTGTGCAAAATGTTATGATATTCTCTCTCTTCAAGTCAGCATAGCTTGACCCTTTACGCAAGGTCATATTTGAATTTTGTAGTAAAATTATTAACAATTGGACACGTTGTGCTCAATGATTGATAGAGACTTTAATGTCATTTTATAACGAAATGTTTGAAGTTGATGGAAATGCCAGGCTTTGCTATTTTAAATACCTGGAATGGCTTAATGCGCCTGAGCAAAAAAATCTTATAAAGCGTAAAGAGGAAGCAGAGAATGTATTCAGGCGTACAGGAATAACGTTTAACGTATACAGCGAAAAAGAAGAAACAGAAAAGCTTATCCCTTTTGATATGATTCCTCGGATACTGACAGGAGATGAGTGGAAAATTATTCAAAGAGGTGTTGAACAAAGAGTTAAAGCAATAAATTCATTCCTTTGGGATATATATCATCACCAAGAGATAATTAAAGCCGGGATAATTCCACGCAGTCTAATTGAACAAAATGAGGCTTTTCTTCCTGAAATGATAGGTTTTACACCCCCAAATGGAATTTATACACACATTACCGGGATTGATTTAGTAAGAACCTCAGAGAAAGAATTTTTTGTTTTAGAAGACAATGTTAGAACACCATCAGGTGTGTCGTATATGATTGAAAATAGGGAAACTATGCATAACATGTTTCCAGAGTTATTTTCAAAAATTAAAGTAAGATCTGTTACAGAGTACCCCGCAAAGCTATTGAAGGCTTTAAAAGCATCTTCGCCTCAATTATTAAACGATTCTACCGTAGCGGTGCTAACACCTGGTATGTACAATTCAGCGTATTTTGAGCACTCTTTTCTAGCCGATCAAATGGGAGTTGAATTAGTTGAATCCCAAGATCTTCAAATAATAGACGGTAGGGTTGCAATGAGAACTACCCAGGGTTTCAAGATTATCGATGTATTATATAGGCGAGTAGATGATATGTTCTTAGATCCTCTTTCGTTTAACGAAAACTCGGCCCTAGGAGTTCCAGGTATCATGGATGTCTACAAATCAGGTTCAATAACAATTGCTAATGCACCAGGAACTGGCATAGCGGACGATAAGGCAATTTATTCTTATATTCCGGAGATTATTAGATTTTATACCGGACAAAAAGCTCTTCTAAAAAATGTTGAGACATGGCTCTGTGGAAATAAAGAGCATTTGCAATACGTATTAGAAAATATGTCTAGTTTGGTTGTAAAAGAGGTGCACGGCTCCGGAGGCTATGGGATGCTCATAGGTCCTGCCGCATCAAAAAAAGAGCTTTCAGCTTTTAAGAGAAAATTAGTAAGGAACCCAGCAAACTACATAGCCCAACCAACATTATCGTTATCGACAGTTCCAGTTTTGAAAAAATCTGGCTTAGCTCCTCGCCATGTTGATCTAAGGCCATTTGCCTTGGTGTTCAAAGATAATGTTTTTGTAACGGCTGGGGGGTTGACACGTGTTGCTCTGAAGAAAGGATCTTTGGTAGTAAATTCTTCTCAGGGTGGGGGAACAAAAGATACATGGATTTTGGAGACTAATAATGTTAGGTAGAAATGCTGCCGGAATTTATTGGATGTTCAGATACTTAGAAAGGTGTGAGAATAATGCAAGATTATTGAGAGCTGGATTGAGAATTTCTATGACCCAGTACGACCATGCTAGTCAAGATTGGGAGTCGGTTCTCATGGCAACTTCAATCAAGGCGCTTTTTGACAAAATTTACGACGAATGTAACTCTAGCTCTGTAATAAACTTTATTTTAAGAGAAAAAGAAAATCCTTCATCTGTTATTTCCTCTATTGATAAAGCTCGACAAAATGCCCGAATGATAAGAACTGTTCTGACTAAAGAGGTTTTCGAATCCATTAATGAAATATATTTTAACCTGAAGAAGCTTTTAAAGAGACCCATAACAGAACAGTCTTTACCCAAAACTATTGATATAATCCAACGTCAAAGCGCTCTGGTCAGAGGATGCTTGCACGGGACAATGCTCAGAAACGATGTTTACGATTTTGCCAGGCTTGGAACTTTTGTTGAAAGAGCTGACAATACAGCCAGAATACTAGATATGAAGTATCATATACTTCTACCAGCTGTAAGCTATGTAGGTTCTAGCGTCGATATTAGCCAATGGGAAAACATATTAAGATCAGTTTCAGCTTATCAGTCATATAGGTGGCTTAATGAAAATGAACTCAACCCGCAAGGTATTTGTAACTATCTTATTCTAGACGAGAGGCTCCCAAGGTCCTTAAACTTTTGTAGTAAAAATATTTCTCTCAATCTTAAAGGCCTAAGTAAGAGCTACAATGCTTCTTTTTGCAGTGTTAAAATGAGTTCTGTTCAATCTTTGTATTTGAAAAAGCTTGGGATTGAAGAAATATTTAAAAATGGGCTTCACGAGTTTTTGTCCACATTTTTGGTAAAGTTGAATTCAATATCAAATCAAATAGAAAAAGACTTTAGATTTTATAAATAATGAAAATGTCACTTCAAAATATTGTCGAGTTTCAATTCACAGCAAATCCTACTTATGGAATTCAGCGTCTTAGAATGACACCTAAAGAGAGTGAAAGACAAAAAATATTAAGCTGGGAAATAATCTTAAAGGGTGCAAAAAAGGAAATTGAGTACGTAGATCATCATGGTAATGTCTGTGTTTTGTTAACGTTCAAGAAGGACACTAAATCAGTTTCAGTATTAGCGCAGGGAGAAGTTGAAATAAATAAAACAAACGGAGTAACTAATGAAGACTCGCTAATTCCAAAATGGCTATATAAAAGGCATACGGAATTAGCAAAACCTGGAGTCGCTATTAAAAAGTTTTGTCATGATTTTACTGGCTTTACTGGGTCCGACTTAGACTTAGTTTATAAAGTTGCAAACAAGCTTCAGCAGACACTAAAATATGAAATTGGTTCAACAAAAGTAGAAACGGTAGCCGAGGAGGCTTTTCTACTGAAAAAAGGGGTTTGTCAAGATTTTGCTCATATATATATTTCCTGCATGAGATTATTAAATTTTCCGGCCCGGTATGTTAGTGGTTATTTGAAGCTTAATGACCGAAAAGAACAAGAGGCAACACATGCCTGGTGTGAAGTCTATATAAATAATTTAGGTTGGGTAGGAATTGATGTTTCGAATAATATTATAGTGGATGAAAATTACGTTGTTCTAGCAACCGGATTTGACTATAAGGATGCAAAACCAATACACGGATTACAGTTTGAGAGCGAGAATAGCGGTATAAAAACAGCCATAAGTATACAACAATAAGAATGTTAGGAAATTATGACTTACTGTTTAGGTATCAAAATAAATAAGGGTTTACTATTTATGTCTGACACGCGTACTAATGCAGGTGTTGACAACATATCAACTTTTAAAAAAATATTCACATTTAATTATAAAGAAAAAGTTTATATAACAATTCTTGCATCAGGTAATCTAGCTACAACTCAGTTTCTAGTTAATTCTCTAAACGATATTTTTAGAGAAAAAAATAAGGATAAAAGTAAAGTCTTTTTTCAGAATCTAAGTTTATTTGATCTAGTTAAAAAAGTTGGAAAAGAATTAAAGAAGATAATTGCCCAAAATGCAGAAATAGGACAGAAAGCGGATACCTCATTTCATGCAAATTTAATCCTTGGAGGACAGGTTAAAGGCGAAGAACCTAAGTTATTTCTCATTTATCCTCAGGGCAATTTTATAGAGTCTTCAACAGACGCTCCTTTTTTTCAAATAGGAGAGACGAAGTATGGAAAACCAATACTTGTGCGAGCTTACGATCCATTTTTAAGTTTTGAGGAAACAATTAAATTGATGCTTCTTTCTTTTGATTCCACACTTAAAGCCAATTTATCTGTCGGCCTGCCTCTCGATTTTCAAATATACGAAAATAATACCTTTGTTCAAGGACCTAGCGGTCGATTTGAGTCTGGAGATCAATATCTAGCCGATGTTTCTAGTGGTTGGAGTCATGCGCTTAAAAATGCTTTTAAAGCAATGCCTAACTTAACGTTAGAGAAGCGATAGTGTTTTTCTAAACTATTTAATGGGTTAATTAAACAAAAGTCGCATTTTCTCATAGTTTATAAAGGTCGAATATAAATTGAAAATAGATCTTCTAACAAAATTCTTACCTAGTAGCCCCAAAATAGCTTTTACTCAAATTGGTGCTGGAGATCTGGTAGTTTTTATTCATGGAATAGGTGGAAATAAAGAAAACTGGTATCAGAACATGGAGGTTCTGTCAAAAAATTTTAATGTCGTAGCACTTGATTTGCGTGGTTATGGTGAAAGTGAAGATTTTCTAGGACCTATGAACTTTTCGGATGTCGCTGACGATATTCAAAAGTTAATTTTATATCTTGGAGAGAAAAAGTGTCACGTCGTTGGTTTGTCAATGGGAGCACAAATTGCCCTATATTTTTATGAAAAGTATCCTGATCTAACACAATCTCTTGTTTTATGTGATGCGCCCTTGGGTTTTCAAGATTTTACTGAAAATGAACGTGAGAAATTTATCAGGTTAAGAAGAAAGCCAATTGAAGATGGTATGGATTTAACGACAATGGCTATTAATATTGCTGATACATTGATAGGCAAAAAGTCGAATAAGCTAGCTTATGATCAATTAGTTGAGTCAATGCAAAAATTACACAAAGAAACCTATCTTAAAGCAATTGATACCTTTGCTAAGTCCGACCACCATAATATATTTCCAAAGTTAGATATCCCGGTGCTCGTTCTGGTGGGCGAACTTGATAATTTAACACCGGTGTCAATGGCCAAAGAAATTTGCAGTAAAATAGACGGAAGTATTTTTAAAATAATCCCCGATGCTGGCCATTTGTCTAACATCGAAAATCCTGACGAATTTAATATTGCCGTATTACATTTTCTTAGCCAAATATAAAAAAATATTTAATTTTTTCTTTTATTTTCAACTTTATAAGCTAATCTATGTGTCTGACTTGAGATGAGGGGGTGCCATGTTTAAAAAATCAGTTTCAGCTTTTATATTATTTTTACTAACAATTTCATATGCTTATGGAGATAAAGTTAAAGTCGGAATGATCACTACTTTATCAGGAGGGGGATCTGGGCTAGGAATTGATATTCGAGATGGATTTGCCCTCGCTGTTAAAGGCGAGCCAAATATAGAGATTATTTCTGGTGATGACCAAAGGAAGCCCGATATTGCCGTTCAACTTGCAGATAAAATGATACAATCGGATAAAGTTGATATAATTACAGGTATTGTTTGGTCAAACTTGGCTATGGCCGTTGTGCCTGCAGTGGTAAATCAAGGAAAGTTCTATCTTTCACCAAACGCAGGACCGTCGTTACTAGCGGGAAAGAAATGTCACAAAAATTATTTCAATATAGCTTGGCAAAATGACAATCTCCATGAAGCTGCAGGAGGGTATGCTAGTTCGGCTGGTTTTAAAAATAGTTTCATAATTGCTCCTAACTATCCAGCGGGAAAAGATGCGCTTACAGGATACAAACGTTTTTTTAAGGGCTCTATTGAGAATGAAGTGTACACAAAGCTTGGCCAAACTGATTATGCCGCGGAAATAGCGAAGATAAGAGCGTCGAACGCAGATAGCGTCTATTTTTTCCTTCCAGGAGGAATGGGAATAGCCTTCATCAAACAGTTTTCTCAGGCACAAGTAGATTTGCCACTAGTTGGACCAGCATTTTCATTTGATCAAGGTATTCTAAAAGCTGTTGGAAACGCAGCTCTAGGAGTAAAAAATACATCCCAATGGTCAAAAGATATAGAAAATGCAGAAAATAAAAAGTTTGTGGAAGACTTTCAATCAGCTTATGGGCGTTTGCCGTCTTTATATGCCTCTCAGGGCTATGATACTGGCAAAATCATAGTTTCAGCAATGGCAAATGCGAGTATCAAAGATATGGATGCTTTTAGAGAAGCACTTAAAAATGCTCCATCTCAGGGTTTTAAGTCGACAAGGGGAAAGTTCTCCTTTTCTTCCAACCACCATCCCATACAAGACATATATGTTAGAGAAGTCGTAGAGGAAGATGGTACTCTCACTAATAAATTGATTTCATCTGGTCTAGTAGATCATTCAAATTTCTATGTAGACCAGTGTAAAATGTAAATGATAAGGTTATTGAGCTCTACAACAGCCTGGTTAATGTGAAATATGTCTTTGCAGCTCTTTATTGAGCAGTTATTAAACGGCATACAATTCGGATTTATGCTGTTTTTAATGTCGGCAGGTTTGACATTGATTTTCGGAGTTATGGGCCTGATAAACTTGGCCCATGGCTCCTTTTTCATGATAGGAGCCTTTAGCGCTTCTTTTGTTGCTGGTTTGACTGGGAATTTCATTTTAGCCATTTTGGCTTCATTAATCTTTCCAGCTCTTATTGGAATAATGGTCGAGTTCGCAATTATTAGAAAGCTTTATGAGCGTGACCATCTTGACCAGGTTTTAGCAACATTTGCACTTATTTTGTTATTTTCGGAGGCAACCAGGTACATTTTTGGCGCATTTCCACTTTTTTTGGATATTCCAAATATACTTCAAGGAAATATTCTATTACCTGGTGAAATAGTATACTCCAAGTACAGGTTGATAATAATAATTATAGGTCTTTTTATAGCCGTAGGCCTATATTTTTTAATAAATAGAACCTTATTAGGAATTCAAATTAAAGCCGGTCAGAACGATAGACAAATGATAAGAGTTCTAGGAATAAATATATCAAGACTTTATACAATAGTATTTGCAATGGGAGCGGCACTAGCAGGATTGGCTGGAGCATTAATTGGTGCCATCCAATCAGTTGAAGTTGGTATGGGAGAACCTGTATTGATATTGGCTTTTGTTGTAATAGTGATAGGTGGAATCGGTTCCATTAAAGGGGCATTGATTGGAGCACTTTTAATAGGAGTTCTTGACACTATGGCACGACTGTTTCTCCCAATATTTTTTGAGCTTATTATGGAGACCTCCCAAGCCTTATCTCTAGGCTCGTCATTGGCTTCTATGAGTGCATATCTCTTAATGACATTAGTGTTAATATTTAGACCCACCGGTCTATTTGGAAAAAAATAATGCTCACAGAAAAAAAGTTCAATCTGATTATAGTCCTTGGTATCTTCACTTTTTCCTTGATTGGTTACGTAATGAGTGAACCTTACTTCATAACTCTTGCAACAAAAATTGTTATTTTGGGGATCGCTGGCTGTGCTTTAAATTTAATATTAGGATTTGGGGGTATGGTGTCTTTTGGTCACGCAATGTTTTTTGGTGTAGGGGGTTACGTGGCAGCGATAAGTGCTTTTCATAGCATGAACGGTGAGTCCATCGATTTAATATTTTTTGATTTTAATGGTAGTAGTCAAATGCTCTTTAATTGGTTTCTCGCTGTTATTTTTTCAATGTTTTTTGCCCTCCTTGTCGGGAGCATTTCTATAAGAACAAGCGGTGTATATTTCATAATGATTACTTTAGCCTTTGCACAAATGACTTACTATTTTTCAGTAGGCTGGACAAAATATGGTGGTGAAGATGGTTTGTCTACATATGTAAGGAATGATCTATTTTCAATAAACACAATGCTTCCGTTAAACTTTTTTATTATTTGTTTCTCTTGCTTATGTATTGTTGGGTTTATTTTGAATTGGGTTATAAATTCGAATTTTGGAAATTTTTTAAAAGGCTGCAAAGAAAATGAAGAAAAAATGATATCGTTAGGTCTTAATCCATATACGCTTAAATTAACAGCTTTTGTGATATCTGGAGCGATAACAGGTTTAGCAGGCGCCTTGTATGTAGATCTTAATAGGTTCGTGAGTCCAACGTCTTTAAGTTGGCAAACTTCTGGAGAACTAATTGTTTTGGTTATACTTGGAGGAAGTGCCAGGCTATTTGGACCATTGCTAGGAGCTATAGTGTTTATCTTGTTAGAGCAATTCCTAGGTGAGGTAACAGAAAATTGGCAATTTTGGCTCGGTGTAATTTTAGTATTAATAGTTCTTTATTTTCCAAAGGGTGTTTCAGGTTTATTTATAAAAGATTAGGTCAATGTCTGAAAAAAAAGAAATTTTAAAGCTATCTGGTATCAACAAGTGTTTTGGCAACGTAGTTGTTGCAAAAGATATTAGTCTAACGGTGGTATCAAATGAATTACATGCTCTTATTGGTCCGAATGGAGCAGGGAAAACTACTTTAATAAAAATGATATCTGGAGAGCTAAAACCAGACCAAGGCGTGGTAATGCTTCTAGATAGAAAGGTCAACCACTTAAGTGAAATTGCAAGAGTCAACCGTGGATGTATTAGAAGCTTCCAAGTATCGTCAATTATTGGGTCTATGACCGTATTTGAAAATATTTTATTAGCTGTGAAACAGAAAAGAAGTATTCTCAAAATGCTGTTTAGAAAATTTCAAAGTAACTCATCAGAATCTAGTTTTGTTTATCAAACACTAAATCAATTATCTTTAGAAACCCTGGGAACAAAAGTTGCGTCGACGCTAAGTCATGGAGATAAAAAAAAACTAGAGTTAGCAATGGCACTTGCGATGGGTCCAAAAATATTATTATTAGATGAACCTTTTGCAGGTCTTGATCAGGCGGAGAGTTCTAGGCTAATTGAATTGCTTAAAAGCATAAAAAAGAATATGCCGATATTTCTTATAGAACATGACATGCAGGCAGTTTTTGCATTAGCGGATAAAATCTCTGTGCTAAACGAAGGAGAAATTATTGAAAGTGGCAGTGTAGAAAAGATTAGGAGGAGTAAGTTAGTGCAAAATGCTTATTTAGGGGGCGATTTATGAGTTTACTTGAAACAAAAAAACTTAGCGCTTTTTACAGTGGAAGCATTGCTCTTTCTGAAGTGGATTTTCTAGTAAATGAGGGATCCGTTATTGCTTTGATGGGAAGAAATGGTATGGGGAAGACCACACTTATTCATTGCGTGTGTGGTATTATGAGTGAAAAGAGTGGACTGATAAAATTCAATTCAGTCGACATACATGATTTGATTGATTTTCAAATAGCGAAACTCGGCATTGGTCTTGTGCCAGAAGGAAGAAGAATATTTTCAAACCTTACTGTCCATGAAAATTTGTTGGTAAGCGCCAAAGAGGGGGAATGGGATCAAAAAAAAATTTTTGATCTGTTCCCAAGACTGCTTGATAGAAAGTATCAATTAGGTGGATCATTGTCTGGAGGTGAGCAGCAAATGTTATCAATTGGGCGGGCACTAATGACAAACCCAAAATTATTGATTTTAGATGAGGCAACTGAGGGGCTTTCCCCTTTAATACAAAAAGAGATTTGGAATGTGCTGGCAACTTTAAAGAAGTCGGGCTTATCCATTATTATAATAGATAAATCCTTAGAGAAACTTTCCACATTAGCGGACCATTTTTACTTTTTAGTGAAGGGAAAAATAGTGTGGAACGGCAAATACGATCAGCTAAATGACAAGCTAATAAAGAGCTATTTGTTAATTTAATATATTGGTTATTATTCTTTAAAAACAACTATTTGCAATATTAATGTAAAGGTTTAATGAAAGTTCCATTTCTTAGTTCGTAAAAAGCTTGTGCTAACTCTGCTTGCGTGTTCATCACTATAGGGCCATGCCACGCTACAGGTTCTTGAATGGGTTTTCCTGATATTAATAAGAACCGAACTCCATCTTTTCCAGATATTAAAGAGACTGAGTCACCAGTGTCGAACCGAATTAATGTTCTGTTTCCTGATAAATCCCTAATATTCAACTCTTCACCTTTCAATTCTTTTTCTATTCTAATACCAATAGGTTTAGAAGAATACGCAAAATCAGCACTTCCCTGAAAAATATAGGCAAAGCAACTTCTGTATGCATCGATTTTGATCTCTTTTTTTGTAAAAGGGGGAATATAAATATCAAAGTATTGTGGTTCTGCTGCAATTCCGTCCACTGGTCCCCTAATGCCCTTATAATCGCCAACGATTATTTTTATTTTTGAGCCATCATCATCTTCGATCAATGGTATATCTGAACCGCTAACGTCCTGATAACGAGGAGCCACCATTTTTTGAGAAGAGGGAAGGTTAGCCCAAAGCTGAAACCCATGCATTTGGCCTTTTTTGTTACCAAGCGGCATTTCCTGATGCAATATACCTGAACCGGCTGTCATCCACTGTACGTCTCCACCAATCAAGCTACCCCTATTTCCAAGACTGTCTTGGTGTTCCACAGTTCCATCAAGTACATATGTAATTGTCTCTATTCCTCTATGAGGATGCCATGGAAAACCAGCCTTAAATTTTTCAGGATCATCATTTCTGAAGTCGTCTAGCATAAGAAAAGGGTCACATTCATCTGGGTCACTAAAGCCAAATGCTCTAAAGAGACTTACTCCTGCTCCTTCGGTGAATGGTTGGGCTAATTTTTTTTCCTTTATAGGTCTGAAAGACATGGTGTGTTCCTTAAAAATCGCAAACCTGCTCTATCGTAAGTTCCATAATATAAGTAAACTATTTTGAATTATGATATAGTGCTATATCTCGTAATTCCAAGACCATTTCATAATGGTGTTTCCATAAAATTAATCTCGTTCCTGGAATGCTATTAAAATAAACATTACAGGTTATTTAATACAATTCCTATAAACAGGGTTAAAATAAAAAAAGAAATAATAGTGGTCACAAAAATTGCCTTAACTATTTCGCTTGGATTTACATTATAAGCTGCACATAGGGCTAAAGAAAAGGCCCCGCATGGGCCAAGTGATACTAAAAATGTTCCTAAAAAATTGTTTGGATAATTAAATTGGTAGAAAAAACCGGTTATTATTAGTAATGCTAAAGGCGCAAAAAGTAACTTAAGAAAAGAAATAGTAACGGTGAGGCTTGTTAATACTCGGTTTAAATAATACGATAAAATTATCCCCATTGATATCAAACCTATCGGCATTGTAGTCTGGGCAAGTTTAGATGTAATAGTTTCAGCAATACTATGATTTAAATTTATTCCCAAAGATTTTACAATAACAGACACCAGTACTGCCATTACCAGAGGGTTTTTTAATAAATCTTGAGAATATTTTCGTAAATCAACTTTGACTTTACTTACATATTCAAGGCCAAGCGTCACGATAGAAATAAGTATTACAGAGTCCATTACGACTATGCTGGAAACATGGAGTGATATACTGTCATCAAAAAAAATCTGTGAAAGAGGTAATATAATCAACACATGATTTGATAGGGCAACAGAGAGACCCCAAATGATTGCTTCAGTTTTGGTTCTAAGAAAAAATTTATGTGTTATGTAAAAAGCTAGTAAACCAGCTATCGTTTGCATTACAAAATACGATGCTAAAAGACCAAAATTGATATTTTCCTGATTGCTTTTAGTAACTGCCTCAAAGATTACGCAAGGAATGGCAACATAAAAAATAAATAGGTTAAATGTTCGAGCATTTTGAAGATCGAAAATCTTGAATACACCGAAAAACATACCCAGTAGAATTAAAAGAGGAAAGGGAGCAAGTCCTGAAAGAGAACTGATCATTATTATTTATAGAAAAGTAGAAGTTATAGTTTTTTCTGGTAAATTTGGCAGTGTCAATTTTTTATAATTTTTCGGAAGTCCCATCTTCTTTAATTTTATTACCCTTACCATCTGTTTTTATATGTCCTTCTTGAATTGAGAAATCACTCCACTGTTGCTGATTTTGTTTAAAATTTACTTCTTTCCCGTACGTATGTAACAGATTTAAAAAATGCGTATCTTCTCTCCACTCAGAAGAAAAAAGAGCTTCTTCAAAATTCTCTGTTGAACCAAAATCAGCCTCAATTTTAGTTTCATCCAGTTCATAGTGCCTTACGTCTTGAACTTTATAGCTCTCAATCAATGAAATTTTCATTACATCTATTTTATGCTTTAGTCTTTTCTTTACTAGATCGGACAGTCAGAAAATTTACTTCCCACAGTTTCCTTAACTTTTTCAATTTTTTCAACTGCATCACATACCTCCAAAATTTTAGGATATGCTTGAAAAGGATCATCTCCACAAACTTCCCTAAGTATCCCAAAGCCTCCTGTTTTTTGCGTTGTCCGAACGCAAGTATACAAAAATATGTCTGCGTATGAACAGTCTCCTCCTGTAAGAAATGGGCCTGAAGACGATTTCTTTATGTCTTGCTCAAGTCTTTCTGCTCTTTTACCGTGAAGTTCAGTTAAGTTTTTTATTCCTGTTTCTTTACCACCTTCGGCAAGAGTATCAGTAAGCCTTAAATTTCGCCAAAACGGTTCGTTATGCCCAGTTATGATGTCATGAAAGGGCGAAAGTACAAAAGAATAATAATCTTGGCACCAAGCCCAGTAATTTCCTATTATTGCAGCCTGATCAGGTGACTTTGGTGTTAATGGCCCTTCATATTTTGTTACTAAATATTGGACGATAGCCATAGAGTCATTAAGCTCTAGACCGTTGGAATGGTCCTTCATCCACGGCACTGTTCCAAAAGGTGCTTCACTGTCTTTATCGAAATCTTCACCCATGGGCTTTGACATTTTAAGGTTCACTTTAATTCCATGCATTGCGCATACAATATTTATTTGTTCTCCGCGACCCACTATAGGTAAGTAAGCAATATCTATTTCTGGCATATTTCCCCCACAATTATTTGACGGTTAATGATATTCTAATTTAAATGAAGTGCAAAATGAAAACTTGTATATTTTTTTATGGAGCCATATCCTTGATAGGGGGAGATGCGGAAAGCGAAATAGGTAGCATGTAGCCTGTTTTTTCAATTGTTTTATTATGCTCGCTCCAAGCATCATCAAGAATCGTTTTATTTGATATTAAATCATAACCTGTAGCCGCCATTACCATTGCGGCGTGGGTCATTCCTTTAATCGCTACAGATGATTTGCCTTGCGCTGTCATTTGCCATGAATGGAAAGGTGTACCAATAGCATAGTTTGCTCCCCAAAGTGAAACCGTGGGAACAACCCAGCTAACATCAGCTACGTCTGTAGAACCTCCCATGTCGACTGGCTTCACATCACCTGCTACCACTGTTTCTGCCAAAACTTGCCCCTCAACTAGATCTATACCAGCGTTAGAATAAGCACTTTCTATATCTTTTCTAGTTAATGTGTCTTGATACTTCTTTGCGTATAAATGATCTTCTTTACTAAATTCCGGAGCACCTAATTGGTCTAAATTACCTTGCATAATATTCCCAAGTGTTTCGTTATAAACTAGATTAGAGACACCAGCTAATATCTTGGTCTTGACTTTTGTTTGTGTCATAAGAGCTGCACCTTTTGCTATTTCTTTTACTCTTTCAAGTAATTCCATCATTTTAGGTGTAGTTTCATCTCGTACAACATACCTGACTTGCGCTTTTGCTTGGACCACGTTAGGAGAAATGCCCCCACCATCAATCAGAGCGTAGTGAATGCGAGCTTTATCAGGCATATGTTCTCTCATATAGTTAACACCAACGTTCGTTAATTCTATTGCATCCAAAGCAGAGCGTCCAAGGTGAGGAGAAACAGCTGCATGGCTAGCCCTACCTTTAAATGTGAAGTCTACGCGACAGTTTGCAAGGCTTGACCCTTTAACAATGCCCGGCAAGCATCCCGGGTGCCATGTAATTGCCGCGTCTACATCTTTAAATATTTTGTCACGAACCATAAATGTTTTTGCTGCGCCGCCTTCTTCGGCTGGGCAGCCATAATATCTTACAACTCCAGGTAAATTTGAGTCTTTTAACCAGTCCCTGAGAGCGACCGCAGCTTGCATGGATGCTGAGCCCAAAAGATTATGACCGCAGCCATGCCCATTCGCGCCTTTTTTGATTGGGTCTTGATGAAAGACATCTGCCTTTTGGCTAAGGCCCGCCAACGCATCGTACTCTCCCAGAAACGCAATTATTGGGCCACCAGTACCATATTCTCCCATAACAGCTGTTGGTATGTTAGCTATACCCTTTGTCACAGAGAAACCATGATATCTTAACTCATCAACATGGGCACTCATAGAGTTTTGCTCCGAGTAGCATGTTTCAGGAGTCGACCAAACTTTGTAAGCGAGCTCTTGAAATCTTTTTTGATTTCTTGATACAAAGTCCCAAATGACGTGTTTATTGGCTTTCATATGAATTTGAACCTTTGAATAATTAGTTTACCTAGCTCTTTTTTTCCTAAACATTGCGGAACTAAAGTATCCAGCCTGACGTATCCAATTGTAGGCTCTTGATCTTTTCTCTACACTTTCGTTACGTGGCTCGGGAGAACCCAGTTCCAAATAGTTGAGCTTTACTTTATCATAGCTTTCTAGATTTTGCGTTATTTTGGTAAATTTTTTCCTATTCTCAGAATTAAGTGTCTTATGAAAAGGGTCAGTTACAAGCCAATATTCTGAGCTTTCAATATCGTTTTTAAGCATGCGATGAGTTAAAATAACATCTTCTCCTGAAAGTTCTTCAAAATTTCTTATTGTATTTAAAGAAAAATTTCCTTTGTGAGCGCAAATCTTTAATCTTAAGTTTTTCGACTGCGTACATGGTTCACAGCCACATGCTTGTACAAAGGCCAAATCTGATAGCTTTTTATTAAATGCGGCATTTGCTCTTGCCATGACTTCAACAATATCATCTCCAGATGTTGAGCCTATTTTGTTGCTACTGAAGAAAAAAGCGGCATCTCCTTCAAGCTTATTTAATCTTAAGGTGGGCTCCACCTCATCTATAACTGTCTCTAAAAGATCTGCTACTATTGTAGTCGCATGGGACTCAAAATTCTTTGCCAAGGCAGCACCAAAAATTGGCTTTTTAGATAAATTATGTAGCTTAACGAATTCTGTATAGCCACTTATGTCTGCAATTAGTAAAAAGCCGTTTTCTGACATTAATTATTCCACCTACTTTAGATTAGATATTTTTTTACATAGGAATGTCAATTTTTTAAACATTACCAGACCTTTTAGCATGATGGTTGATGCTCTTATAGTATAGTAGTCTACTTTTGTTAAATGCTATTGGGTTTTAGTTTTGTACAAGCCTTCAGATATTTAGATACCAAATTTTTGTAATGTGTTTAATTTTATTTTCTTCAATTTTCATTGCATAAACATAATCAGTTTCAATTGGCTGTGGTTCCTCACCTAAAATATTGTCTGCATAAATAATGGCATATAGCAACACCATTTCTCGCTTTTTATCCTCTGCAATAGACTTAATTTCAAATTTAGTATTAGCTAACATGGAATGTGCATCTTTCATCCATTCAACATAATCCTCAAGCCTATCGAGGTGAATCAGAGTGTCGGCATCTGTTTTGAATGTAGCATTGGGATGGCAATATTCTTTGCAAGCTTCCCAACCTTTGCCTTCATCACATGGCCAAAAAAACTTTTCGGCTACATCCAGCATAAATTAAACCCTTCCAAAATTATATTCTATATTCGACAATAACAGAATTTATCACGCAGAGCTACTTTGTTAAATTAAGGAAATCTTAATTTATCACCAGATCATCACATAGAGGAAATATCCATCTTTATATTTTGCTTATTTGGTGTTCATAATTTAAGGCAAGATGATCAATAATATCAAATTCCTGAGCTAGGCTTGAAATATCTTCAAGCCAATTGTCTACTACATAAGACTTACTTGAAGCCGCGCTAACGCCATGATCAGTGTCGTTATCAATTATTGCTTTAACTGCGAAGGAGACAGGATACGACACAAGTCTTGCCATAGCTGTTCCCCTTGTATCACCCCATGCATCCATTTTATAGGTTTTATGCCATATAACGTGATTGTTTTGTTCAGCCTTAAGATCTACGCACAGAATTACACGATCTGGTTCATTATCAGCATAAGCGTTATCCCGCCAAAACTGCTCGGACATTTCGATTAACCGCTTTTCCCCAGCTTGTCCATTTAATGTTTCTATCTCATTAAAAATACTTGCCCAAGCCTGGGCCCATCCTTTTAGTCTTAAAGTGCCTCTTACGAACTGCTTAATTTTCCAATTGCGGTCAAAAATGTACTGCTCAATAAAGGGTAGTGAGTCTCTGTTCGGATAGACCTCAAATTCTTCTGGATTATTCAGCGGTGCGTTATAAGAAGTTATAGCGTCCCAAGGCCGGCTTACCTCAAAATTTTCGAAATCTTTTATTGACCTTGAAGGAGATTTCAAAGCTTTCAATACACCAAGAGGCGACCAACTGAATTTATATTTGAATTCGTTTGGAACTTTAGGAACTCCCCCACAGTATGATAGAAAAGAAACCTCAGTCTCTGCGTTCATTAGCTCTGACTTTTTGAGCTCATTGACAAGCTTATGAGCCATCAGATGGTCTATGCCCGGGTCTAAGCCTATTTCATTTACCAACGAAACCCCCGCTTTAAGTGCAGCATTATGGAGATTTTTCATCTCAGGGGAAATATAGGATGAACTAACGAAGTGAGCCTTTTTTGAAATTGCTAATTTTGCTAGAGGAACATGCCAGTCTCCTGGCAGCATTGATACAATTATGTCCGTAGGGCCTAACTTTTCCTCTAAAGATTTAATATCGAATTCATAAATTGTTACTTGAACACCTTCTAAAGCTTTTTTAGCTTTGCTAACTGTCCTGTTCCAAACAATAACATTATTGCCATCCAAAATGAGTTTTTTTAATCCAGGGATCGCTGATAATCCTGTTCCGCACCAATGTACTGCCATGTTACACCTCTAATAGTTTTGATTTAAACACTTGCTTTGCTCTTTGCCAAACGCCATAATTTTTATCAACTAACTGCATTAAGTAGGGAAAAATTTGTTCTGCAAAGTCAATTGAGCTTTCTTTTGGCAGTAGGGAAGGTAAGTTGTCGATTGCCATTATATCCAATGGTGGATCATTGGCTATTTTTAAACCTGGGTTAGTCCATGTGGTCGGTTCGTTATAAATGGGAATGGGGTTATAATCGCTATCAGGATCACAAGCTATGTCACCTATTACTCTCAGTTTTCGCTTTGAGTCAATGTAATTTGGTTGAAAAAAAACAGGAGTGTTTGGAGTTGCGACCACGCAGTTAAATAATATCTCATGATTAAGGACTTCGGGGAAGGGCCCACCGGACGATGTTTCAACTAAATCCCATTTTTTAATATTTAAAGACGACTCCTCGCAAAAATCACATACCCCTGTACCAACCCGACCCAATGAACCAATTACAATGGCAGATGGAAGAGTTTTTATAGAATTGATTTCGTTAGAAATGTCTTTTAATAATTTTCGTTTGTCATTAAAGGCAGATAAAGCGGGGCACTCTTCTTTCTTTAATTGGCTTATCCAAACCTTTAGCGTAACGTAAGCTCCTGCAAATCCAGCCCAATAACCAAAGGCAGCAACTCTTTTTCCTGTGTCTTGTGTTAAATACTCAATATCATAAAGGGTTCCACCACCACTTTTAAATTTTTTCAATAATTTCTTTCCGGATACTTGGCCTTTGAAAGCATGTCCAAACATTATGTGCGAGTGTTTCAACGGAGTATCATTATTTGGTAGTTCCTTAAGACCAAATATAATTACATCTTCTGGTGCATTTTCCCAAGAGCCTGCAGAAACAATTTCGCATCCGGCATCTTTATAGTCTTTTGTTGAAATGATCCTCGTATCGCTCGCCTCAACAGATACTCTTATACCTTTCTTAATTAATTGAGTAGCGCCTTGAGGAGTAAGACCAACCCGTTTTTCGTTTTCACGATGTTCTGCTCTTAGCCATAAATGTTTCATTTGATTTCATTATTATCCTTTTTGGACATAATTTCATTCAATATTTCGTCAGAGTGTTCTCCGCAAGATGGTGGAGGGTGCCTGTAGCTTACAGGAGTTTCGCTAAATTTCACAGGGTTCCCAATTAATTCAACAAATCCCTTGCCAGAGTTTTTATTCTCCATTTGAATTTTCATCTTACGTGCAGATACCTGATTTGAAGCAAAAACTTCCGATAATTTATTTATGGGACCTCCAGGGACCTTCATCTTTTCCATCATATCAACTAAATAGTCTTTCTTATGCTTTTTTAGTTCCCGTTTTAAGATTGGGATCAACTGAGACCTGTTAGAGACACGCATAATATTTGTAGCATATTTCTGGTTTTCACTTAAATCTGATCGGTTGATAATTTCACAAAATTTCTTGAATTGTTGGTCATTTCCTATGGCTACATTAAGATGCCCATCATAGACTTCAAAGACTTGATAAGGCACGATATTAGCATGCTCGTTGCCAACACGATCTGGATCTTCTTTTGAAAGGAGATAATTGGTGCCCATATTAACAAGAGAAGCTATTTGAGCATCTACTAAAGCTATATCAATATTTTGCCCTAGCCCCGAGTTCGTTCTATGATTAATGGCAGCAAGAATAGCGGTACAAGCATAAAGTCCACACAAAAGATCTGCAACTGCAACGCCAACCTTAACGGGCTCTTCATTAGGACTGCCCGTTATGCTCATTAATCCTCCATAACCTTGCGCAATCAAATCATATCCTGCTTTGTGGGAATTAGGGCCATTTTGCCCGTAGCCCGTAATCGAGCAATAAATAAGTTTTGGAAAGTCTTTGGAGAGCGATTGATAGTCTAAGCCATATTTCTTAAGGCTACCCACTTTGAAATTTTCTATAAACACATCACAGTCTTTTAGAAGTGTTTTTATAACCTCCACATTTTCTTCTTTAGATATATCAAGGCTAAGCGATCTTTTATTGCGGTTTGATGCCAAGAAGTAGCCACTTTCATTAGAGTCCTGCCCTTTATCATTTTTCATAAAAGGAGGACCCCAATTTCTTGTGTCGTCACCATTTCCTGGTTTTTCTACTTTGATTATATCTGCTCCGTAGTCTCCTAATAATTGGGTGCAAGTGGGACCAGCAAGTATCCTAGACATATCTAGAACCTTCACACCTGCTAGAGGTCCGGTATTGGGAGGATTTGAATTACTTTTTTTGTTCAAGGCTATACTCCGCTCAGGTTTGCGTGTAGAATATAACGAAATGACGATTGGTGAACAAAAACTTTGTCATTTGATGGGAAATACGGCTATATTTAGTTCAATTTATAAACTCTTAAGGAGCAAAACCGGTGGTTAGAGAAGATTTTAGTACAATAATAAGAAAGATAAGAATTATTAGTGGTTCGATTTTATTTGTTTATGTTATCATGCATTTGCTTAACCATTCGATAAACATCTTCTCAATAGATTTAGCTGATGCGGTTAGAAGCAGTTACTTTCATCCGGTTTGGCAAAACCCTGTGGGTCTTGTTCTTCTATATGGGTCTTTTGTTGCCCACATGATTTTAGGATTTTCATCAATCTTGACGCGAAAGTCTTTCAAGATGAAAGCGAAAGACTGGATCCAAATCATTTTTCCCGTTTTAGCTCTTTTGTTTTTACTACAACACATCGCGGCGAGTTTTGCGATAACAAAAATTTTTGGAGGAGAGGAAAGTTACTCTTTACTTTTCGCGGTAATGAATACAGATCCTCCAAGTGAAATTATAATCGGCGCAATTCTATTTTCTTTGATGACTATATTCATTTGGGTTCACGGGGTTATTGGCCTCGATGCCTATTTGAAGCAACAGGCCGTTCATCATAATAGGTTTGGTTTTTATTTAAGATTTCCTTCTCTATTTCGCTTCATCTATTGGGTGGTTCCAATTGGCGCAGTGCTTGGGTGGCTTTCAGGTTTAAGAAATATGAGTTTTATTGCCCAAATACAATCTTTTGAATTGGATATGCCTATTCCAAACTATCTTGGGTCGATTATTTTCAAATTTGTACCTCAAGAAGCATTTCCTGTGCTCTTGCAAATCGAGCCGATTGTCATGAAATACTATCCAATATTTGTCCTTTTTGTCATTTTAGTCTGTATCTTTAACGTAATAAGAGCACGATTTTTTGGGAGAATTATTGTTTCTTATCCTGGAGGAGAAACCGTTTCAATTCCCAAAGGGACGTCCGTTTTAGAGGCTAGTCGCAAGGGTAAAATTCCTCATCAATCGGTGTGTGGTGGGCGTGGCCGATGTACTACGTGTCGTGTAAAGGTTACTGCTAATGAAGGAACATTAACTTCCCCAAGTGCACACGAAATTAAAGCGATTGAGCGGGTGGGGCTTGACGATAACGTTAGACTAGCCTGTCAATTGAGGCCGACAAGTAATATATCAGTACAGCCACTATTAAATCCAGAAAACACGCTTGAAACTGTAAGAAGTGCCCGAGCGCTTACTGGTAAAGAACAAGAAACTGTTGTTCTCTTTGTTGATCTAAGAGATTTCACAAAGTTATCTGAGAAGAAGCTACCATATGACGTAGTATATATTCTGAATAAGTATTACGCGGTCTGTGGCGAGATAATTGAAAAGAATGGTGGTCGCCTCGATAAATTCATCGGAGATGGCATTATGGCAATCTTTGATGCTAGTTCTGACTCTAATGTAAATTCCAAAAATGCGCTTGTGTCAGCTAATGCGATTTCTAAAAGTATGAAAACTTTGAATTCTGAGATGAAAACTGATTTCTCTGAAGATATGAGGTTTGGCATGGGGATTCATGCTGGAAGTATGATAGTTGGAATGATGGGATACGGCAAAACTGTTACAGAGACCGCAGTAGGAGATAATGTTAATATCGCGGCAAGGTTAGAAGAATTGACAAAGACTTATAAGTGCGAGTTAGTTGTATCAAAATACGTGGCTGATAAGGCAAATATAGATACCAAAAAGATGAAACCTAAAACTGTGGACATTCGTGGCAGAAAAGAGGTGCTAGAAGTTTTCACCTTTGAAAAGGCTGCCGATATTCCTGTTTAAATTTTTGATATAACTATATAATATTATTATATGAATAATACTTGGTATGATGACACCTTAATTAATAGGTTTGGACAGAAAGAGCATCTTACAAATAACCATAAATGTGCTGTTCTGATAGTAGGGGGAGGTCTTGCTGGCCTCAGTCTACTGTATAAACTAAAGAAAAATAACGTTGATGCAGTATTAATCGAAGAAAACCATATTGGTAGTGGGGCGTCAGGACGTAATGGTGGCTTTTGCCTCTCCGGTTGGGCACAGGACTATGATGTGTTATTGAAGTACTTATCAAAAGAAGAGGTGGTCACGTTGGAAAACATCGCAGCTTCTGGTGTACAATGGATGAAAAAAAAGTGTCTTTCAGAGGGATATGAACACACCAATCTTCAATCGGGTGTTCTAAAATGTTTTCTCACAAATAATGTTGAAAAAGTAAAAAAACACGTAATCTCTCAGAATAAATTATTTCATCAAAATGAGGAGTTTCTTAATAAGGAAAACCTTAATAAGTATGTGTGTTCTGATAAATATACTTGTGGCGTTTTTATGCAGGATTCCTTTCAATTTCACCCTTTAAACTTTATGCACGCGCTTGCCAAGGATTGTAGTAACATGGGAGCATCTATTTTTGAAAATTGTAAGTTTGTCAGCTACCAAATGGATGGTGCAAAGATAAATTCTAGTGTTTTCAATGAGAATGAAATGTTAAATATTCAATCTGAAAAGATAGTATTTGCTACAGGTGGCTATGGTGGAAAAGAAATAAAGGATCTAAAAAGTTACTGGTTACCCATAAAAACCTTTATAGGTGTAACGAAGCCAATAGGGAATGAACTGCAATCCGTGCTAAAGAAACCGTTAGGATTTAGTGATAACCGAAGGGCTGGAAATTACTACCGCGTTCTGCCTGGAAATAGGCTCTCATGGGGAAGGGGTATATCAGCAGTCGGAAAATTTACTTATTCAAATTTAAAGAGAGCAATTTCAAAAGAAATAAACTATTTTTTTCCTGAGTTAAGAAATGTAGAAATGGATTATGTTTGGTCTGGAAATATGGCCTATGCAAGTCATTATATGCCATATGTTGGCTCTACTAAGATTGGAAATGAAGAAAAAAATGTATTCACCCTCATGGGATTTGGAGGACATGGAATGAATACAGCTCCGGGGTCTGCTATGGTTCTTGCCGATTTTATCCTTGGAAAAAATAATAAGTATGAAGTTTTTAATATATTTAGAAGAAAATGGAACGGTGGTTTAATTGGTCCCTATATCGCTGAGATGAAGTATAAATATCTGCAGATGAAAGATTATTTTGACGCCGCTTAATTATAAAGTAAAAGTTAATCGACAATTGAATAATTTTTTATCTAAACTTAGGGAATGAGAAATGCCAAAACACTAGAATATGGTTTTTCAAATGAGGAATTTGAAATTCGTCTTCAAAGAGCTCAAGAACTTTTATACCAAAATAAACTCGACGCTCTATTAATTACAATTCCATCAAACCTAAGATATTTTACTGGTATTGATACTAACTTCTGGGAGAGTCCTACCAGACCATGGTTTCTAGTCGTACCACTTTCTGGAACTCCTATAGCTATAATACCTGATATAGGTGAAAATATTTTCAAAAAAACGTTTGTCAAAGATATTCATACATGGGCATCTCCCAATTTCAACGGAGATGACATTTCTCCCTTAAAATCTCTCTTAGAGTCTCTTCCAAGTCGTTTTGGAGCAATTGGTGCGGAATTAGGAAAAGAGATGAGTATCAGAATGCCGGTATTAGATTTTGGTCTTCTCCAAAATAACTTTAAGTTTAATATTGTTGATGGAACCTCTTTGATCTGGGCACTTCGAACGGTTAAGTCTTTTAATGAAGTAAAAAAAATAGAAAAAGTAGCACAAATCGTTAGTGAAGTGTTTGAAATATTACCCACAATCATATCCATGAACGACAGCGAGCGGAGTGCATCAATTAAAGTGAAGAGAGAAATTCTCAAGAGGGGAGCGGATAATATTCCCTATTTGCCGGTTGTGTCGGGGAAAGGAGGTGTCTCCCAGATTATAGGAAATCCAACACATAAATTAATTTCTTCAGGAGATTTCCTTTTTATAGATACAGGTGCAACATACGATGGTTATTTTTGTGATTTTGACAGAAACTTTACAATTGGAACGGTATCCGACGAACTCAAAAGAACAAATGAAGTTTTATGGCATGCAACAGAGGAAGGCATTAAAAATTTAGTGCCAGGTGCAAAGACACAAGATGTATGGAAAAAAATAAACAAAAAAATTGAAGACTTTGGTTTTATGGTTAAAGGTGAAGGTAGGTATGGTCATGGAGTTGGGCTACAATTAACCGAGCCACCATCAATCTCATCTTTTGATAACTCTACTATTCAGGAAAATATGGTTCTCACTATCGAGCCGTCGATGGAGTATAAACCTGGAAAAATTATAGTTCATGAAGAAAATATTTTTGTTTCAAAGGATGGACCAGTTCTATTAACAAAAAGAGCAACAAAAGAGTTGCCGGTAATAAGTTAATTTCAAGCGATCACTACTTGCTTAGCCTTTATTCGTAAGTGAAATTGCCAGAGAATTAAAAGATTAACAGACCCCATAAGCGATGCAAACTGGAATGACCAAGTATAATCGCCTTTTATGTCAAAAAGTAACCCTCCAAAATACCCACCTAAGCCCATACCTACCCAACCAAAAAAAGAACCTAGGGCCATTGCTCTGCCAGCTAACTTTGCCGATACCATCATTCTTGCACAGACTAATATTGCTGACATCACACCGGAATATGAAAAACCAAAAGCTGCGGCAAGAATAAATAAGCCAACTTTTAAATCTATGTATGGGAAGCCAAGAACCGTAATTGTTTGGCCG
>CACBNQ010000021.1 GCA_902540655.1 uncultured Alphaproteobacteria bacterium
TATTGTTGGTGAAAGTGGTACAGAGCTACTTTTTCGGCTTATACGAACAGCGGCGCTAGAGTTACCAGAGGGAGGCGCTATGTTAAGCTCCACGCTAGAGCACCCCGCTTCTATGAGTGCAATGAAAAAGTGGGCAAAAAATACTCAAAGAAGTCACATTATAGTCGAACATAATGACTACTCCGGTTCGGTAGATGAACAAGCTTATATAAAAAAACTAACCAGTGATGTTCGTGTTGTTTCTATTGTTCACACATCTCCTGTGACTGGAATGACTGTTGATTTAGAAAAAATAACTAAAGAAGTTAGGAATGTGACACCTGACTGCATTATTATCGTTGATGGTATTCAGCACTCTAGTCATGGGGCCATAGACGTTCAGAAATATGACATAGATGGGTATGTGGTTTCTCCATATAAAATGTTTTCTCGACATGGGTATGGGGTAGCATGGGCTTCTGAAAGATTATGCGCTTTGAATAAGGAGCAATTGGCAGATGGCCCGTTCCAAAACTGGGAATTAGGTACGCGAGATGCTGGTAGTTACGCAACTTTTTCAGATGTAGTAGATTATCTGGACTGGCTTGGCAGTAATTTTACAGAAAGCGAAAATACTAGAGAAAGGCTAGAGGCTTCGTCTATAGCTATAAAATCGCATGAACAAGAGCTAGTAGATTTAGTAATAAATGGTGCTGAAGATATTGTTGGGTTAAAAAATAATAAAAAAATTCGGATTATTGGTAACTCAGCTTCTACGTCTCGAGAGGGAGTAGTGTCATTTTTCCATAAAAACAAGCCTTCAAGGATAATAGTTGAAGAACTTAGACAGCGTAAAATACGCGTACACATTAGAAAAGATGATCATTACTGTGGAAATATACTCAGGCCTTTAAATCAAAAAGACTGCATCAGATTTTCAATATGTCATTATAATTCAAAGGCTGAAGTGGTAGAGTTTATCAAAGCTATCAATGAAATTAGTACGAACTAAAGAATTCTTTTTATCTTACTCTCCATTCTTTTCTTAAAAATGAGCTTTTCTCTTTCATAAGCTTCCACTCTTGCTTTAAGATAAAAATAAGACTTGTCTGATGTCATGCTTGAAAAAGTGTCGGTTCTAATAGACCATCCTTCTCTAGAGCGTTCTTCTGTCCAATGAGTTTCTCCTTTGGCCGAAAGAGGATCATTTGGATGTATTGACCATTTTTCTCGTGCTGAGCTACTTATGACTAACTTATTCTGAAGGTCTTTATAACTACCAAAGTCATCTTCAATTTCCAAGAACACCTCATCAGTAGCCTCATCAAATAGTATTTGCCTTTTATTGTGTGGGCTTCTAATTTCTTTGCCTCGCCACGGTTTGGAAGCCACAGACTCAGGAAAAACCCATTCGTCTGAGTTTGTCCCCTGTCTTAATGGCAATGACAAATAACCGTCTTTGACCACTAGTTTAGCAGGATTATACACTGGCCAAACCAAAGGCCAGTAAGCATTCGCTAGCGAAAGGCGAAGTTTATTTTCCCTAGGTAGTTTATATGCAATGTGATCTAGTGTTACCTTGACAGTAAACTCTTTTGCTATTGGGATATTTTTCGGGCTATCAAACGAGTCACGGAACCTTAGGTTTAAAATACCATATGTTATTCTACTCGACTTACCATCAGGGTAAACATCGCATAATCGGACAGCCAGTTGTGCGTTAGGTGAAGTTGCTTCGAGCGTTACTGTTAACTCAGGAGACCCAACTATATCCTCTTTAAGGTTCAAGGCCTTTGTATCAAAGCAAAGTGAAAAAGCGTCGTCAGAACGCTGGTCCCCCGGAAGCTCTGGGCCTAACCAAATAGCACAATATTCGCCACCTTTTAGCCCACAATGCTGAGGACTATCAATTACTCCCAAATGAGATTTATTTTTTCTTTTGCTTAAAGAAAGTACATTGTTAGAGCTTAAAAAAAACTTTTTATTTTTGCTTGCTTTACTTGGCCAAACATCCTCTTTAATCCAATACCCTTCTCTAAAATTATAACTACTTTTAGGGGGCTCACCTTTCATTACATATACTCTATAGTCGGGATCTTTTTCACATCCATTATCAATTTCTTTAAGCCATTTATCCCACCATCGGACAGCTTCTTGTAAAAAACCTATCTGGGGTTTCGGTACAGCAAAGTGAGGATATCTATGTACCCATGGTCCGATTATCCCTTTAGCTTTTGCGTTTTTCACAAGTTCTGGAACTGCATTTTTATAGGCGTCCCCCCATCCTCCAATTGCTAGGATTGGAGTTTCAAGCTTAGAATAATCTTCACATACAGATCCATGTTTCCAATACTTATCTCTCTTCTGGTGCTTTAACCAAATATCTGAAAGATGTGGTTGGTTTTTCAAACGCTCTAACCACATCTTTTTCCATTTCTTTCCAACAATTTGTGGATCAGGTGGCCGTGAAGAATATGAAAGCATTGTAGCGCCCCATCCCAAATTTTCATTTAACAAACAGCCACCCTTATAATGAATGTCATCGGTATATCTATCTACTGTTGAACATAAAGTTATAATTGCTTTTAAAGCTTTTGGCCTTCGAAAAGCAATCTGTAGGCTGTTAAAACCACCCCAACTGATTCCCATCATGCCAATATTTCCATTGCTCCATGATTGTTTGCTGGCCCAATGAATTATATGCTCTGCATCACTTAATTCAGTCTCTGTATACTCATCGAAAAGAAGTCCTTCGCTATCTCCATTACCTCTTAGATCAACACGCATACATACATAACCTCTTTCACAAAAATACGGATGTGTTAAGGCATCTCTAACTTGAGTTCCATCTCTTTTTCGATAAGGGATATATTCTAAGACTACTGGAAATCTTTCAGATTTTTTACTAATCGGCTTCCAAACTTTAGCTGAAAGTTTTATTCCGTCTGACATTTCTATTGTGAGATGTTCAATCTCCTCAACTTTAAAGAGCTTTTTTTTTATTGATACTTTTCCCAATTAAAAAACTCTTACATTCTGTTTGCTAAGAAGTTTTTGAACATTTGAAATATTCACGCTATTCAGGGATGTTTTATTCTTTATCGTCTCGGCAGCGGCTACTCCTGCCCCTTGACCGGTAACTGTGCAGCAGGCCATATTTCTAGTTGCAGCATGTGCGATATTACTTCCCCCTATAGCTCTTCCAACAACCATTAATCCTTTTATATTTTTGGGAAGCAAAGATCGATATGGAATATGCATATATCTACCCGTGGTGGGCAGCACTAGAACTCCGAAACCATCTATGAACTCAGGGTATATTCCAACACTGTCTTCAAACCTGCACTCATTTTTGACATCTTCATCAGAGAGGTTGTATACAGAATCTATTTTATACGTATCTCTAATACCAATTGTCATTCCAAAGTTTCGTAACTTGCCAGCCGAACATCCAGGCATATATTCCTTCAAAGCAGTTATGGCTTCTAAAGCTGCTTTTCTCCCCTCTATTTCACCCTTAGTTAAACTTTCGGGGTCAGTGCCATCTATCCCATTAAGATGAACCAGGTTTAGATAAGTTAGTTCGCCCGTATCATGTATTGCTCCCCATGTTCCGGAAATTGTTTGCAAGTCACTATCAATCAAGCCAGAATCTTTTGCCTTTTCAAATGGTTTGCGAAGAAAAGGTGAAAACATGTCATCTTCTTTCCCAGATGTTTGTACCTGCCAATTCTTGTCACTCCAGTCGCTATATTTTTGTGGATCACGCTCTATTTCATTCATAAACTCTTCTTTATTTACACCAGACATATGAAACATAACGG
The DNA here is from genome assembly GCA_902540655.1 of uncultured Alphaproteobacteria bacterium. Lineage (GTDB taxonomy): Bacteria > Pseudomonadota > Alphaproteobacteria > Rhodobacterales > Rhodobacteraceae > CACIJG01. Next base: position 3,804 of record CACBNQ010000021.1, read on the forward strand.
AGGCAGATATCATGTCCTCTTTTTTATTTTTGAAGACCGTCACCCCACTGCGCCTAGCTACGTCGGCATCACCAGTTGCGTCAATAATAATTTTGCCAATAATTGCTTCCCTTCCGGCTTTTGATTCCGTAATCACTCCTTTTATTTCATCACCTTCTAAAATAGGAGCACAGAAGGCGCGATGTAGCATTGGCCTAACACCTGCTGTTAAAACAAGGTTATCTGCTACCACCTTAAATCCCTCACTATCAAGTTCATAACTTTTCGATTGCGACTCAGGAACTGCTGCATTACTTTCTATTGCTCTTTGTTCATATTCAAAAGCTAGTCCACCAGCTTCTATCGTTTTCTCATGGCGATACCAAGCGAAGCCCTCCACGCCAACGGACGTTATGTTACCCCCAAAGCACCCAAAACGCTCGATAAGTATGACACTCACACCAGCTCTAGCCGCTGCAATTGCTGCGGATAGTCCCCCTGGGCCAGAACCAACAACGATCACATCTGCTTCACCTATAACAGGGGTTAATCTTTCAGGTTCTCTAATTTCCATGGCAGTACAACTTACTCATACAGCATTGTCCAATAAAAAGATTTGCTAAGCAAAGTAATTTTTACTTCCTAAAAAAATAGTTAAAGACATAACGCAAAATAAGAGGGGTAATGCCCATAAGGCAAAAAATGATTAATATTTTTGGAGATAATATTTCAGCAATATGATTTATCTTGTTAATTTGAGACCCAAAGTAAACATAGATTATAGTCATCGGAGTAATACCTATCAAAGTTACAATGCTATATGGAACGACCTTTATTGGGGTAAAGGCCATAAAGATATTAACTAGATAAAATGGAAACAACGGTATCATTCTAATCGCGAACAAATAGAATATACCATTTTTGATAAACATTTTCTGAAACGCATTAAAAGAAGCTGTCCTTTGATTATGCAAAAAACTTTTTAGGAAGTAGCGTACCAAGATAAAACTAAATAGCGCTCCTAACGTAGCAGATAAAATTGATAATAAAATTCCTTGAAAAACGCCGAATAGTACTCCTGAAAATATGGAAAAAATTGATGCTAATGGTATGGAAGCAGAAACGACAATTATGTAAAGAAAGGAAAAGAGACTTCTGCATATAGTTGGATATGTGTCGCATGTGTATTCAATTTCGAGTTTCACATCTAAAAACTTTTTTAGTGATAATCCGTCAATAGCATAAAGAACCAATGAAAAAGTTAAAGCTAGCGATATATAACCCAAAAATCGTCTCAAATTTCACTCATCCTAAAGGGATACAGTAAGCATGCCTATTGCAATACTACTTTTAATTAAAATAATATGGTTTAGTAGATACGGTATATTGTACTCCTGTAAAGAGGTATCTTGGCTCATGGAAGGCTTTAACGTTTCGGTAGTAGTTCCTACATTCAATAGAGTAGATTTTGTACTAGAGGCAATTAAATCTATTTCAAGTCAGACTTTTCAACCGTTAGAGATCATTCTGGTAGATAATAACTCTGAGGATAACACGACGGAAATGGTTGCTAAGCACTTTAAGTCTGTAAAGATTTTTATCCAGAAAAAGCAGGGCGTAAGTGCAGCCAGAAATTTTGGAATACGAGAGGCATCAGGTAATTGGATCGCTTTTTTAGACTCAGACGATCAATGGCACAAACGCAAGCTTGAAGAACAAGTTAAGAGTATTTCTAGAGATAAATTATCTGCGGATTTATCCCACACCGATGAAATATGGTACAGAAATAAGATTTTTTTAAATCAGAAGGAAATTCATAAAAAACGAGGGGGTTTTATTTTTGAAAATTGCTTGCCACTTTGTTGTATTTCTCCAAGTAGTGTACTTATTAAAAAAAAGGTTTTCGATGATATTGGACTTTTCGATGAGTCTTTGGACGTTTGCGAAGATTATGATTTTTGGTTGCGTTTTTGCTGTAAATATCCAGTAAATTTTGTTGATAAAAAACTTACAATTAAAAATGGTGGGCATAAAGATCAATTATCAAAAAAGTACTGGGGCATGGATAGGTTTAGAGTCCAAGCATTAGAAAACTTGTTAAGGTCGTCAGTTTTGGATGAATGGCAGCGACAGTTAACAAAGAGTATGCTACTAAAGAAAATTAAAATATTAATACAAGGAGCGAAGAAGAGATCAAATACATCTACTTACAATAAGTATTTAGAAAAACAAAAGTACTGGGAAGCAGAATTGTGATTGAAAAAAATTTTGAAGGAGTATCGGTTAGGTGGGTGATTGCATTAAAAGGAGAAGCAGAGGAAATAATAAAAAATTATGCTATGAAGAGGGTAGCAACTAGGCCTTTCCCGGTTTATAAAAATAAAGATATTGATATGTGGCTTATTCTTTCAGGGATCGGACAATTAAATGCGGTTGCAGCTACAACTTATTTACATGTAAAAAGCGATGCCTCATATAATACTATATGGATAAATTTTGGAATAGGTGGGAGCCGAAACTTTAAGGTTGGAGAGCTGATCCAAATAGATAAAATAACATCAAGTGATTTTCAAGATAACTATTATCCATCACCCTCCGCCTTTAAGAATAATAATATTGAACGCTGTAATTTGATAACGGTCAACAAGCCTGAAAAACTTTTCGAAAATGATGGCGTTTACGATATGGAAGGTTATGGTTTTTTTAGCTTTGCAAAAAAAATTGCACCTTATGAGCTTGTATCTGTTTTAAAGATAATTTCAGATATACCTGGAACAGACTTATCTAAAATCGACAAACACAGGGTTGAAATACTAGTTTCCAAACAAATTCAATTCATAGAAAAAGTTTTGGAAAATTTACTCGCTTTACAGAAAATTCTCATTCTACAACTAAGAGACCCCAAATATTTTGATGAAATATGTTTGCAGAAAAAATTTACATTTAGTCAAAAGGTAACTCTGCGAAAATACTTGACTCAATGGCAAGCTAGATTTCCGTTGAGAAATCCATTTGATGAGATTAGTCAAAAAATGACAGCTTCTCAAATTTTAAAGAAATTTTCAGATAATCTGTTGAGATGAACCATGGTTGACACTATCTACGTAGAAGATGAAATAATAGGTACTAAAAAAGCGCAAGAAATAATCTCAAAGTTTAGACATGCAAAAGTTACAAGTATCAAAAGATTTGGAGAGGTATTTAATCCATCAAACCAGAATTTTAGGATTCAGAAAACAAACCCTGCTTTAATTCTTGCAAAAAAACAAAAAGGATTTGTCCTTGATGCCCCTAAGGGATTTGGTATCGGAGATCAAAACAATTATTATTTCTCTCACATGTACAACTGCTTATACGATTGCTCTTATTGTTTTTTACAGGGCATGTATAATTCGGCAAATTATCTAGTCTTTGTAAATTTCCATGACTATCAGAATGAAATCGAAAAGACTATAAGAAGACATAAAGAGAAAAAAATGACTTTTTTTACGGGCTATGATTGCGACTCTTTGGCTATGGAACCAATAACTAATTTCATAAATGATTTTATTCCCTTTTTTAGTCTGTATAAAAAGGCCCTATTCGAAATAAGGACAAAAAGCATCAATAACACGGTATTCAGAAAGCACGATCCACTAGCAAATTGTATCGTAGCGTATAGTCTTATGCCGGAGGCTTTAGCACAGATTTTGGACAAAAAAGCTCCGTCAGTTTCTGCCCGGATAAAAAACATGAAATACTTAGCAAATAAAGGATGGAGGATTGGATTGAGGTTCGATCCATTGATATATTGTAATAATTGGAAGGATCAATACGCTGAGTTATTTGCAAATATCTTTAAAGAAATCAAAGAGGAAAACATCCATTCGGTTTCTTTTGGATCGCTAAGATTTCCTAAAAGTTTCTTCAATAAATTACTCCAATATTATCCAAATAGCGAAGAATTATCATTTTTAAGATCAAATGATAAAGGTATCATTTCTTACGATCCGTCGATAGAAAATGAGATGAATGAATATTGTCGATCAGAGCTTATGAAGTATAGTGATGCAAGAAAGTTCTTTTCTTGTGGTTGAGAAAAATTAGGAGATAGCATTAAAAAAGTCATTGTCATAGGATCGACCGGCACAATTGGAGAGGCTGTATCAACACTTTTGCTTAACCGTGGTTTTTCTGTAATAGGTATAGGTAGAAAAGCTCCTTCTTTGGATGAAAAAAAGGAAAACTATATTCATCATGTTGTAGATCTTCAAAATACTGAACTACTAGAGGCGACACTGTCAAACATTGTAAGGAATAATGAAGAGATTTTTTGTTTGGTGCATTGTGCCGGGGTCGGAGAATTTTCCAATATAGAGAACCTTCCATTATCGAAAATAAAAGCTATGCTAGATGTTAACTTACTTTCTGTTATCGTATCAGCGAAGGCCGTGTTACCTCATTTAAAGAAAATAGATAATGGAAAATTAATATTAATTGGTTCTGAAGCCGGCCTAAAGGGAGGCCAAAAAGGATCTGTTTATTCGGCTACAAAATTTGGTTTGCGTGGGTTTGCTCAATCAATCAGAGAGGAAACAGCAAAGAATAATATATTCGTTACAGTAATAAATCCAGGGATGGTAAGAGGAAAATTTTTTGATGATAAAAATTTTCGGCCCGGGAAAAGTGAAGATAATGCTATTGAGCCATATGATATAGCAAAATTAGTAAATTATTTGCTAGATGAAGAGAAAGGCATGGTTTTTGATGAAATAAATGTATCCCAAATGAAAAAAGTTATAGAGTTTAAGAATAGCTAAGGGTCAAAATATGGGAAATGAGTTAATACAAAAGTATGCTTTTGAAGCAGTAGATTTAATTAGAAAAAAGGAAGTAAGCAGTTGTGAGCTTTTAAAAGCCTCGCAAGAACGGCATATAGAAGTGGATGAACAAGTTAATGCGCTACCCTACACTTTTTATGACAAGGCTCTCCTAAAAGCAAAAAATATCAATATTGATAGTGAGAGACAAAACAAAAAAAGTCTTTTAGGACTACCAATAGCAGTTAAGGATTATAATGATGTTGCAGGAGTTCCTACTACATTTGGCTCAAAAATATTTAGTAACAATATTCCACCGAAATCAGACTCAACAATTGCCCGCTTAGAAAAAAATGGTGCACTCCCTGTGGCTAAATCAAATGTTCCAGAATGGGCAGGGGGGCATACCTTTAATCCAGTATACGGGGTTACAAAGAACCCCTTTAACAACAATAAAATCGCCGGTGGTTCATCTGGAGGTTCCTCAGTTGCTTTAGCTACAAAGCAGGTTTGGCTAGCCACAGGTAATGACTTAGGTGGAAGTCTTAGAACTCCTGCTAGTTTCAACAATATTGTTGGCTTACGACCTAGCATCGGAGTTGTTCCAAGAGGTCTACGTTATAATAGATTTGACCCACTGTGGGTCGAGGGTCCTCTGGCAAGATGTGTAAAAGACATCGGTCTAATGCTTGATGCCATGTCTGGCTATTGCAAAACCGATCCATTATCTTTTGATCATACATGCAGTTCTTTTCTTGAAGCCGTTGATGCTTTTGACTTACCGGCAAAAGTAGCCGTTACGGAAGACTTAGGTTTGGTCCCTGTTCAACAAGAGGTTAGGAGTATCTTTAGAACTGTAGTTCCACACTTAAAAACTATTGGGTGTGAGGTAGGGAGTGATATACCCGATTTTAACGGTGCGATAGAAAGTTTTCATACACTAAGAGGTTTATTAATGGCCTATATGTTGGGTGATCTCTACAAGAGTAAAAAAGATGAAATTCTGGTGGATATTGTGAAAAATATAGAGGTTGGTTTCGAGGCGTCGAATGATGAAATAATAACCGCAGAGAAAATCAGGCAGGACCTTTTTATAAAAGTAGATAGATTTTTTGAAGATTACGATTTTTTGATCTGTCCAACATGTTCCGTTTTACCGTTTGATATTGAAACTCCCTTTGTTAAAGAAATAGATGGGGTCGTATGTAAAACATATATTGATTGGTTCGCAATTACGTTTGCGTTGACCCTTACTTCGTGTCCAATTATTTCTCTTCCAGTTGGCTTTTCTAGTCATGGATTACCTGTTGGAATTCAAATAATGAGTAAGCCAAGGCAGGAAGACAAACTCCTAGCCTTTGCAAAGGTTTTGGAGGAAAAGGTTTCCGTAAATAAAAATAGTCCTATTTAGACAATTTTTAGATTTATATAGGAAAAAAAGCATTAGCGTTATTTAATCTAAACTTTGAAATGGAATTTTTTCCATTATCAGATTTCAAGAAGGTAACAATTTTTTCAACTGCACTAGATTTAATGTTTTTACATTTCTCGGGGTTTACAGTTGTTATAGCGTAAGTATTTAAATCTTTATTATCATACCCAACTATTTCGGAGCCCTCTTTGTTTTTAAAGGAATACCAAGTTGCTGTGTCAGTTATAGTAAATGCTTCAAGTTCATTTGCAATCATCAGAGTAGCACCTTGCCCAGAGCCGGTTTCTAGATACCAAGTTTTTGGGAACTCCTCAGGCACAAGAGCTAGCTGTTTCCAAAGAGACAACTCCTTCATATGAGTCCCAGAATTATCGCCACGAGAAATGAATTTCTCTTTCCTATCATAAATTATTTTCATTATGTCTCTTATTTCAAGGCTCGCAAAATTTTTCTGCATTTTAGCTTTTCTGGGCCCAACAATTACCCAGTTATTATACATAAACTCGAACCTTTCTAGTCCATAACCGGTTTTTAAAAACTCAAGTTCTGCGTTTCTCGCATGCGTTATAAGAACGTCTCCATCACAATTTTTCATATTTTTAATTGCTTGTCCTGTACCAACAGCGACAACTCTAATTTCAACACCCGTATAGTGTTTTAAGATAGGAGCAATGTAACCATAAAATCCAGAATTTTTTAATGAAGTAGACGATTGAATAATAATATTATCCGCCAAAACATTAGAGCTTGATAAAGCTACAAAAACTGAGAGCAAAAGTATGCGTGAGAGGATATTTTTCAATTTATTTTTCCCGATATGTATTTTCTTGCTTCTCTGGTTTTTGGATTTTCAAAGAAATTTTCAGCTGACGAATGCTCAATTACTCTACCAGTGTGAATGAAAACAATTTCGTCTGCTAATCTCCGAGCTTGATTTATATCATGCGTAACAAAGAATATTTTCCTTGATGATCTTACTTTTTGAATAAGATATTTTTCAATTAAAGTAGTTGAGTTTGGCTCAATGTTGGCGGTAGGTTCATCTAATAATAAAATTTCAGGATTGGTTATTATTGCCCGCGCGAGACATAATCTCTGTTTCTCACCAGCTGACAGAGTCATTGCGTTCTGATGCTCTTTTTTATCTAATCCCATCAAACTAAGTAATTCTTTTGCGAGGGTACTTTTTTCAGATGTTATTTTTTCCAAAACAAATAACATATTTTTTAGAACTGTTCTCCGCAGTATAACTGGCTCTTGAGATACGAAGGCGCATGTTTTAATTGATAGTTTCCCACCTTCAACAGTTATGGATCCACTACATGGAGTCAAAAGTCCTGTTAATAGCTTTAAAAAAATTGTTTTACCCGCTCCATTAGCTCCGAGAAAGACTGTTATCCCATCTCCATTTAAAGAAAGATTGGTATTGTGTAAAAGGGTCTGTCCTTCAATATCAAAAGAAAGGTCATTTATTCTTATTTGGGTATCTTCGGAGGCCATCAAATAGTGCTCCCAGAAGTTTTGAGATATTTTCCTCGCAAAAACAAAATGAAACCATTGAGTATTATTGCGGTGGTTAACAAAATAATTCCTAAGCCCAAAGCCAAATCAAGATTGCCCTTTGAGGTTTCTAGTGCAATAGCGGTGGTCATGACCCGAGTAATATGATCTATGTTTCCTCCTACAATTATGATTGCGCCAACCTCAGAAATAGAGCGGCCAATACCAGCAAGTACCACAGTTGTAAGTTCAAACCTGCTATCAACAATATAAGCTATCACTGATTTTAATTTTGCTATCCTGTATGAACGGAAAAACTCATGATAACGGGTATGTAGGCTTTCAATTATTTGAAATGTTAGACAACACACTATGGGTAAAATAAGGATTACCTGAGCAATTATCATTACCATTGGTGAGTAGAGAAGCCCCATCCATCCTAACGACCCTGAACGAGAAAAAATTAAATATACAAATAAGCCAACAACTACTGGAGGTAAGCCCATCATTCCAAAAAGGATGGAAACAACCGTATTCCTGAATTTAAAATGTGTGCTTGCTAAAAATGCTCCAAGAGGTATTCCAAGTATGCTTGAAATCAGTACGGCATAAAATGTTATCGTGAACGATAGAAGTATAATCTCCATTAATTCAGCGTCTAAAAATAAAATTAGACCAAGAGAACTAACGAACGCTTCTGATATATCATTCACGTTTTATAGCGATATGTATTTTTGTAGGTGGAAGTCTTCATCTCCAAATTCATGATCAATTAAGACCAATCTCTTTGCGTAATGACCAAGATCATATTCCCAAGTCATTCCCATTCCACCATGCAGTTGAATACTTTCCTCTGCTACCAAAGTTCCTATTTTTCCAATTGAAAATTTTGCTGCAGAAATTGTTTTTTCTCTTTCTGTTTCGTCATCAAAATAAATTGTAGCATTAATAACCGAGGAACGAGCCTGCTCTATTTCAACTAATAACTGTGCCATTCTATGTTGAATAGCTTGGAACTTACCGATAGGTACGCCAAATTGCTTTCTAGTTTTGAGATATTCAAGAGTTAATTCCTTTATTCTTTCCATAATACCGAGGGCCTCGGAACAAATTGCAAGAATGCCAGTATCGATCGCATGGGAGACTATTGAATAGCTCATTCCAAGTTCACCAACGAGTTCTTCTGAAGAAATACTTACATTTGTAAAAGTCAAATCAGACACTCGGCCCCCATCTATAGTAGCGAAGCTATTAATTTTTATACCTTCTCGATCAGTTGGAATACAAGCAATTGAAATACCTTCTTTGCTGAAAGCATCCCCGGTATTTCTACAGGTTACCAAAAAGTGTGTTGCCTCAGATGCATGCTTTATCATTCGCTTAGTGCCTGAAATCTTATAACTTCCTCCAGCTTCTACAGATAGTTTCGTTTCTACAAAACTTTTCGAGTACTCTGTATCTGCCTCGCTGTGGGCTAAGATAGGTAAACACTCGTTTTCAAGAATCTTTTTAACAAGAGATTTTTGAGCCTCATTACCTTTTGATAATACTTTGGCAGCAAGTATCCCGACCTCTAGAAAAGGCTCTACGACGAGGCCTCTTCCTAAAGCTTCAAAAACGGTTGAAATATCTAGTGCTGTGCCGCCAAACCCGTCTAATTCTGGGTCTATAAGAGATTCGAGAATCCCAAGGTCTCTCATGGCTTCCCAAGCCTTTTTTGAATATCCAAGATCAGAATGTGCTGCGATATTACGATCAGAAAGACTGTATTCATTTTCAAAATATTTTTTAAGAGTATCGAATAGAATTTGCCTCTCAGGACTCGGTTTGAAATCCATTAGTTTCTCTTTCCTATAAATTGAGCATTAGTTTTGAAATTATATTTTTTTGGATTTCGTTTGACCCTGCATATATTGATTTTTTTCGATGATTAAAATACTTTCCCGATGCGTATGCAGCAGCCTTAGGAAAAACTTCTGCTCCGTTGTAACCAGTAGAAAGTGCATCTGGTTCATTAACAAAAGCTCGTTTCCCAAGTGATTTTCTCGTTAGATTATCTATATCTTGCTCTATCTCAGAACCTAAAATTTTTATTATGGAGCTCTCTGCCCCAGGTGCCTCACCATTTTCTACAGAAGCCAGTGTCCTTAAATTTGTTATTTCTAGATTTTGCAGATCAATTTCTATCTGTGCTAATCTAGATGCGAACATTGGGTCGTAAGACAATGGTTGCTCATTCTTTTTTGCATCATCTGCCAACTTCTTAAGCTTTTGGATTTTTCGTTTTGACACTGCAACATTTGCATTGCCAGTCCTTTCATGCGTCAGTAAATATTTGGCATAGGTCCACCCTTTATTTTCTTCCCCTACAAGGTTTTTCACAGGAACTTTTACGTCAGAAAAAAATATTTCGTTAACCTCATGACTACCATCTAATGTAATAATAGGTCTCACTTCGATTCCCGGAGAGTTCATGTCAATCAGAATAAATGATATTCCCTCCTGTGGCTTTCCTTCGTTTGAGGTCCTAACTAAGCAAAAGATCATGTTGGCATGTTGTGCGAATGTAGTCCAAGTTTTTTGACCATTTACGATGTAATAGTCACCATCTCTCACAGCACTTGTCTTTAAAGACGCTAAGTCTGAACCAGAGCCAGGCTCAGAATACCCTTGGCACCACCAGTCCTCACCGGTCAGCATTCTAGGCAGCCAATAATCTCTTTGTTCTTGCGAGCCAAATTTCATTAAAACTGGTGCAAGCATGCCGACTCCAAATGGTACAATTCGAGGTGCTCCTGCAGAACCACACTCTTCTTCAAAAATGAATTTTTCAACAACATCCCATTCTTGGCCACCATACTGTTTTGGCCATGTGCCTGCTAGCCAACCTTTTTCATTAAGCTTTTGATGCCACCTTTCGGAGTCCTCTTTAGTGATAGGGATACCATTTTTTACCTTTTCAACTACTTGAGGTTCTAAGTTGTCGTTCAAAAAACTACGTACTTCAATTTGAAAGTTTTCTTGTTCTTTAGTAAAATTTAAGTTCATTTTTTTCTCCAATTAGTTCAAGCTGTTAAAATCCTTACCTTCATTTACAAGCTTTACAATTAGTTCTGCCGGCTTCCAAAAGTAAGGGTCTTCTTTTTCAAATTCTTTTAAATCATTAAGTATATTCTCAATGCCATAAACATCCGCGTACCTCATTGGTCCTCCCATATGTCTTGGGAATCCATATCCAAATAGTTTCGTTACATCTATATCGGATGGCCTCAAGGCCATTTTTTCTTCTAAAACTTTGGCACCCTCGTTAACCATGGCTGCAAAGTATCGTCTTCTTATTTCATCTGAGGATAGGCTCTTAGCTTCTATGCCCTTAACACCTCTTTCTTCTTGGATAATCGACAGAACTTCGGGGTCTTCTTCCCCTCTTCGTGCCCCAGGAGTGTATTTATAATAACCGCGCCCAGTTTTTTGTCCAAACCAACCTCTTTCACAAATACGGTCAGCAATAGAAACATATCTTTCTTCATTCGATCTAAATGCCGCTTTGCGTTTTCGATCGGCCCATCCTATGTCTCCACCAGCCAGGTCAAACATTTGAAACGGTCCCATAGGATAGCCAAACTCTACTATCGCTTTATCTATATCATACGGTGAGGTACCATCTTCCATCATGTAGTTTGCTGCCTTTGCATAATTTTCGAGCACACGGTTTCCAATAAACCCATCACAATTCCCTGCCCGGACTGGCACCTTCTTAAGAATTTTTGCTAGTTGAAAACCAGTAGCCACAACATCATCTTTCACATTAGTTGGAACAACTATCTCTAAAAGACGCATAATGTTTGCTGGAGAAAAGAAATGAAGACCAATCACATCACCAACTCTATCTGTTGCCGAGGCAATTTTGTCGATATCTAAATATGAGGTATTTGATGCCAACACGGCTCCTTCTTTTGCAATATCATTAAGTTGTGAAAAGACACCTTTCTTAACATCAAGTTCTTCAAATACAGCTTCAATTATCATGTCCTTATCCGAGAGGTCTTTTAGATGAATTGATGTGGAGTAGTTTGATAAAATCTTATCCGCTTTTTCTTGGGACAATCTCCCTTTCTCCACATCACGCCTATACACTTTCTTTACATTCTCAATACCTCGCTCAAGACTCTCTTGATCCCTTTCTACCATGGTAACAGGTAGACCTGAGTTCAGTGCAGCGATCGTGATACCTGATCCCATAGTACCCCCACCAATAACACCTAGTTTCGATATGGGACGGGGTTTTGCACCTCGTTCTAACTCAGGGATTTTGTTGCTCTTTCTTTCAGCAAAAAAGGCGTGGATAAGGCTTTTACTCTGGTCGCTATCCATTAACCCTTGAAAGGTCTTTTGCTCGAAGTTCATACCACCTACATAATCGAGCAATACTGCTTGCTCTACACAATCAATAATTTTCTGTGGAGCGTTTAGGTGAGGGCTATTTTTTTTCCACTTTGCCCTTTCTTGTGCAATTACTTCTAAGTTCTCGGAATTGTTCTCAACTCTTTCTTCACTTTTACTCACTCTTTTTAAAGGTGTAGCATTTTCAATAACTTTTTTTGCAAAAGCAATAGCACCGCTCTTGAGGTCATCAACAATTTCGTCAATTGCACCAATTGCAAGTGCTTTTTCCGCTTTAACAGGTTTCCCTGTTGTCATAATATCTATTGCACTTTTTACTCCCACTAACCTGGGCGTTCTTTGCGTTCCAGCAGATCCTGGTAGCAAGCCTAAATGTACTTCTGGAAGTCCAACTGAAGCATCTTTAGTTGCTATTCTAAAGTGTGTTGATAAAGCTATCTCAAAAGCACCGCCCAGGGCGAACCCATGTATTGCCGCAATTATGGGTTTCTCGCTTTGTTCAATTAAATCGCAAACATCAGGTAAATGAGGCTCCACGGCAGGCAGATGAAATTCTGAAATATCAGCACCTGCTGAAAATACATTACCATCACCGTGGATGACAATTGCCTTTATCGTACTATCACTTAATGCTTCTTTAACACCTTTCCTTAAACCAGCTCTTACACCTTGGCTTAACGCGTTCATAGGGGCATTAGAGAGAGCTATAAAAGCTATTTCATTTTCTTTTGATAAATGAGCTGTTTTTGTCATTATTATCCCCCTAAAGATATTACACACATATAGAATAGTGTTGAAAAATAAGAAATCTAGTGAAATGATACATCTGGTAAGTCTCTAGTCAAGAGATTGAAAGAATTATTAAAGTCAATTAGGGAGAGTATTAATGAGAGCGGTAATTTGTTCTAAGTTTGGGTCGCCAGAAGATTTGGAAGTAAAAGAAGTTAAGGAACCAGTTACCGGCGCCAATCAGGTGAAGCTTAAAGTAGAGGCGTGCGGCGTAAATTTTCCTGATACTCTAATTATAAACAATAAATATCAATTTAAACCGGATCTTCCTTTCTCGCCAGGTGGCGAGGTCGCCGGTATTGTTGAGGAAGTGGGAGAAGGGGTAAAAAATTTTGCAGTTGGTGACAAAGTGATGACGACTACTATACATGGGGGCTTTGCAGAAAAACTTGTTGTGGGTACTGAGATGTTAATGAAAAGGCCAGAAAAAATGAGTGGCGTTGTTGCCTCTGGCATTCAGATTACCTATGGTACTTCGATGCATGCGCTAAAACAAAGAGCATCATTACAGAAGGGCGAAACTCTGTTGGTGCTCGGAGCAGCTGGAGGAGTGGGCATCTCTGCAGTAGAGATAGGTAAAGCAATGGGCGCTACCGTAATAGGGGCTGCAAGTACAGATGAAAAGCTAGAAGTAGTGAAGAAGGCTGGAGCGGATCATTTAATTAATTATGGAAAAGATGATCTGAGAGAACGTCTCAAAGAAATAACTGGGCAAAAGGAGTCATATGATGTTTTGTATGATCCGGTTGGAGCTGATCTATTCGAACCAGCACTTAGGTCTATTAGGTGGAATGGTCGTGCTTTGGTCATTGGTTTTGCTGGTGGAGACGATAAGATACCTAGGGTTCCTATGAATTTGCCTCTACTTAAAGGTTGTGCAATTGTAGGGGTTTTCTGGGGTTCTTTTAGAGTAAGAGAGTCAAAAGAGGAGCTTGCTAACTTTCAGCAACTATTTGAGTGGTTTAATAACGGTGATATTGATCCCCTAGTTTCAGACGTCTATCCATTAGAAGAAGCAGCTGTTGCACTCAGAAAACTTATGAACCGGCAAGCAGTCGGAAAAATCGTTTTAACCACTGAGTAGTTTTAACAAACTAATAGAACTTTTAGTAACCCATTTGTCGCACAGCTAAATCTCTCATGATTTCCTCGGAACCACCTCCGATAGCCATGACCTTTACCTCACGGTAAATCCTTTCTACTGGATTTCCTCTGAGATATCCAGCTCCACCCATTATTTGCATTGCCTCACTTGAGCAATACTCAAGCTCTTTAGTAGCAAAAAACTTTGCCTTTGAGATTTCTGCGACTGGAACTTCTCCATTATTCATATTCCAGCAAATATTATTTATTAGCGCTTCAAGAGCATCAATTTTTGAGGACATGTTTGCTAGCTTATGACGTATAACTTGATGCTGAATAAGAGGTTTTCCAAAAGTCTCTCTAGTCTTTGCCCATTCTATGCTTTCCTCAAGGCAGACTTTCATCATCCCTAAAGAGCTAGCACACATGCACATTCTTTCTATATTGAAATTCTCCATTATTTGTATGAAGCCCTTGTCCTCTTCCCCCATCATATTCTCAGCAGGCACTCTGACATTATCAAAGTACAAAGTTGCCTGATCAGAGCACCACCAACCCATTTTTTTATCAAGTGGTACCCGTGAAAAGCCATCCCTGTCGGCCTCCACAAAAAATAGAGAAATTCCTTTTAATCCCGACCCACCAGTTCTAGCTCCGACAACAAAATAGTCAGATGTCATTGCTCCCGTAATGAAAGTCTTGCTGCCATTAATAACAAAATGGTTCCCATCTCTTTTTGCTGACGTTTTCATATTTGCTACATCTGAGCCCCCACCTGGCTCAGTTATTCCCAAGCTTGAGCCTTTTTTCCCAGTGACTATATCTTTAAGAACTCTATCTTTTATTTCCGATGAACACAGTCTTTGTATTGGCTCAAGGGAAATCATTCGCCCACCCATGGCTGCGCCAACACCTCCAGCTCCGCATTTCGCGAATTCTTCGTTGTATATTGCTCTTAGGAAATTATCGTCTTCTCCTAATCCACCATACTTTTCATCAATTCCAAAACCCCAGACACCTAGCGCTCCAGCTTTCTGATGAAGATCCCAAGGTATCTTTCCTTCTTCATCCCAATCGTTGACATAGGGTTTGATTTCTTTATCAACAAACGCTTTTAGCTGTGCTCTGAATTCCTCTCTCTCTGGTGTATCAAATGGGTTCTTCATAAATTTTCCTAATCTGTTATCAAAATTCAAAAAAAGGACTTTTATTAGTATCACATATTTATGTAGACTTAAAAAGACACAAATGAGAGCTCGAACGTTGAAAAAAGATTTATTGAAAATTGGTGGTGCATCCGGTTATTGGGGAGATGCGTCACAAGCTACCGAGCAACTCCTTAGACATGATGATCTTGATTTCATTGTATATGATTATTTAGCCGAAATTACTATGGCTATAATGGCGCGGGTAAAGGCAAAAGACCCTAATGTAGGATATGCTACTGATTTTATTTCAGAGGCTATGGTTCCAAATTTAAAAAGGATATCCGAAACCAACACAAAGATTATTTCAAACGCTGGAGGGGTGAACGCATCGGCTTGTGCTATCATTCTAAGAGAGAAAATTGAGGAGCAGGGATTGTCTCTTAGAGTAGCAGTAATCGAAGGGGATAATCTACTTCCAGGAATAGATAACATAAAAAGCTTGAACCCAACCGAAATGTTCTCAGGCAATGAATTCCCAGAAAAGGAAAAAATTGGCAGCATAAACGCATATTTTGGAGCTCAGCCTATTGTAAGGGCATTAGAAAAAGGCGCTGACATAGTGATAACCGGGCGGTGTGTGGATAGTGCAGTGACGTTAGCTGCATGTATGTATAACTTTGGTTGGGGCGCGGAAGATTTTGATCTTTTATCTTCGGGCAGTCTTATTGGGCATCTTCTTGAGTGTGGAACTCAAATTACGGGAGGGAATTTCACCGATTGGAAATCTATTAGAGGAACTTTTGATCAGATCGGTTATCCAATAGCAGAGATAGAAAAAAATGGAAAAGCGGTTATCACAAAAGCAAAAGATACTGGTGGAGTTGTAAGCTTTGGCACTGTCGCTGAGCAGATGTTGTATGAAATAGGGGATCCGAAAAATTATCTGCTTCCAGACGTTAACTGTGATTTTTCACATGTTGAAATTACCGAAATAGAAAAGGATCGAGTTCTTGTAAGTGGAGCAAAGGGAAAACCACCTAGTGAAAGTTACAAGGTTTGCCTCACTTATGAGGCAGGATTTCGAGGAGGGCACTTATTTGGTTTCTATGGATCAGACGCTACAGATAAGGCTAATGCTTTTGCAAAGGCAGCACTATCAAGATCGAGAAACTCATTGCAGAGAAAAAAATTAGAGCCTTTTATTGAAGAGAGCGTTGAGATAATAGGGTCAGGCAGTCAGTTTGGACCACGAAAGAATTCACAGAATTCTAGTGAGGTTTTTGCAAAAATTGCTGTTAAACACGAAAACCCAAAAGGAGTTGGAGTTTTTTTAAAAGACGCGACTGGTCTCGGTTTGTCATCACCCCCAGGGCTTAGTGGTTTCGCTGGAGCACGACCTAAGCCATCTCCGATCCTTTCATTGTTTTCCTTTTTATATAAAAAAGAAAATGTTGGGTTTACCTTGCAATTTGATGATGCACCAAGCGAGCCAATTGAAATTGCTCATGCGGTAAGTGTTCCGTCTTCCTTTGCTAATATAAATGTATCTGAACCTAATATCTCTAATTTATATAAGGGAGTTCAATTAATAGAAGTTTCCCTAGAAGAGATCGCTTGGGGTAGGTCTGGAGATAAGGGTAATAAGGCAAATATTGGTATTATAGCGAGACACCCAAATCTACTACCCTATATCTGGGATACTTTCTCTGAAGAAAAAATAGTAGAAATTTTTTCTCATTTTTTAGAAAATGATAAAATTGATCGCCATTATCTTCCTGGAATTTCGGGAGTAAATTTTGTGCTACACGATGTGCTTGGTGGTGGAGGTACTACTAGTCTAAGAAATGACCCTCAAGGAAAAGGGTATGCACAGGTTTTATTGTCTTGTAAAATTAAAGTTCCAAAGAATTTGTTAGTGTAAAGGTCGAAATAAATGGATTCAAACAAGAGGTCAAAAGAGTTTCATTGTGATTTAAAAGAAGCATATTTCCCTGCGGTTAAGACTGAGGAGATATTGAACACTACCATAGGAGAAGAACTTAGAAAGGCCTCAATCGATTCTGGAAGTATGATGGCTTTGGTTCAAGTGCAAGATGATGGCTCTTTAGGAAGGTCATGGACATATGAGGAGCTCTACAAAGATTGTCTTGAGTTGGCGAAGAGAATGTCTTCACGGCACAAAAAAGGAACAAGAGTTGCAGTTTGGGCCCCTAATTACCCTGAATGGGTAATAATAGAGTTTGCAGCATCTATTGCTGGACTGGTCTTAGTAACAGTTAACCCGTCTTTTCAAGAGGATGAGTTGAAGTATGTTCTTGAGAAATCGCAGAGTGAAGAGTTATATGTAGCAAAGAGCTTTCGTGGCAATCCAATGTGGGATATCGCAAAGAAAGTTACGGAAAAAATGCCGTCAGTAAAGAGGATGGTAGATATTCAAGATTGGGATGAGCTCTTTGGTTTAAATGACAGTGGGAGTGAGTCACTTTCTAATTCTCTCCCAGAGGTCACTCCTAGAGATCCTGTTCAAATACAATTTACGTCTGGTACAACAGGATTTCCCAAGGGCGCAAAATTGCACCATATGGGTCTATTTAATAATGCAAAAAGTTTTCAAACTAGAATGGGTTTGGAAAAGGGCGATCGTTGGTTAAATTGCATGCCAATGTTTCATACGTCTGGTGCGGGGATGGCTACTCTCGGTTGCTTAGCCATGAGAGCGACACATTATATTATGGAAAGATTCGATGCCAATAACTGGTGTGAAGTAGTTGAGAAGGAAAAAATTAATTTCCTAACCGCAGTTCCAACTATGTTTGTGGAGATATTGGAAGAGTGGAAAAAGGGTAATTATCAAGAATCTAAACTAAAGGGTATGACCTCTGGAGGTACGAGTGTTCCGCCTACCCTTGTAAAAGAGCTTCATCAAACATTTGGAGTATGGCTCCAGATCGTGTACGGTCAGACTGAAAGTAGCCCAGTGATTACACTAGCTTGGGCGGATGACAGTCTTGAAAACTTGACTAACTCATTGGGGCAACCCCTCCCAAACTTGGATGTTTCAATACGTGATCCTCAGACAAATAAAGTGATGGGCCTAAATGAAGTCGGTGAAATTTGTAACCGAGGTGATAACACTATGCTTGAATATCATCAAAATCCTGGTGCAACATCTGAAACTATTGACGACGAGCAATGGTTGCACACCGGTGACTTAGGAACAATGGATGCAGAGGGCTATGTTCGCATAGCTGGTAGAGTTAAGGAGATGATCATAAGGGGTGGAGAGAACATTTATCCCAAAGAGATTGAAAATAGTTTGCTTGAGCATAATGATATTTCTGAGGTGGCGGTTGTAGGACTGCCTGATAAAAAGTTCGGGGAAATAGTTGGGTGTTTTTTAAAGTTTGAAAAAGGGCAGAAGCTTACATCTACAGATCTCAAGTCTTTTATTAGAAAGAAGATATCACCACAAAAAACTCCAGCGGTCTGGATTGAGGTTGATGAATGGCCGCTCACCGGATCAGGGAAAATTAAGAAATACGCTCTCCGTGAACAACTCTCGGACGGCTTGCTAAATGTTTTGACTTAAAATCAAAGGAATTGAATAAACTAAAAAAATACTAAAATAGGTGTTAAGTGTTCGTAAGTAAAATTGATATTTCCTCTCCTTCTTTTGAAGCTAATACAAAAGGAAATAAGGCCCTTTTAGACAAAATGAATTTACTTCTCGAAAGGGCAGCTCAAACCTCAGAAAAACGCAGAGATATATTTGAGAAAAGAAACCAATTATCTCCCAGAGAAAGATTAGGTGCGTTGTTAGATCCAGGTCTTCCGTTTTTAGAACTGTTTAATATGGCCGGGTATTGTGTAGATGACCCAGACCCGGAAACTAGCATTCCTGGGTCTAGTCTAATTGGAGGTATTGGATACGTTTCAGGAATCAAGTGTTTAATCTACATAGACGATAGTGGAATAAATGCGGGAGCAACTACTATTAAAACTATAGAAAAAGGGCTGTTACTTTTAGACATGGCAAAAAAACATAAGCTGCCTCTTGTTCATTTGGTAGAAAGTGCGGGTGCAAATCTGATGCAATATAAGGTTGAATTATGGGCATTGGGTGGAGGAGCTTTCGCAGGTCTGGCGGAAATGAGTGCAATGGGTATCCCAATAATTACGGTGCTCCATGGCCTGTCAACCGCAGGCGGTGCATACATGCCAGGTATGAGTGATTATGTAATTGGTGTAAAAGAAAATGGTATGGCGGCACTAGCAGGAGCAAACCTGTTGAGGGCTGCTACAGGGGAAGAGTCCTCTGATAAAGATCTTGGAGGAGCGGAAGTTCATTCAAAAATTACCGGATTAGTTGAGTACTTGGCAGAAGATGATACGCACGCCATAGAAATTGCAAGAGACGTGGTCAAGTCATTGGGTTGGGACAGAGATTTTACTGGTGTAAGTGCAAGGAACTTTTTGCCCCCCAAGTATTCGTCAGACGAAATCATAGGCATAGTTCCTACTGATTATAGAAAGCCCTATGATGTAAGAGAGCTGGTATGTAGGGTCGTCGATAATTCTGATTTTATTGAGTTTAAACCAGATTACGGAGTTTCAACTGTATGTATTCAAGCAAATATTTTTGGAATACCATGTGCACTAATAGGTAATAATGGTCCAATTGATCCAAAGGGTGCAACAAAAGCTGCTCACTTTTTTCAATTATGCGATCAAGTAAACAGACCAATAATTTTTTTACATAATACCACAGGATATATGGTTGGAACTCAATACGAGCACGCTGGAATGATCAAGCATGGTGCTAAAATGATTCAGGCCGTTATGAATGTTAATGTTCCCAAAATAGCGCTTTATATCGGTGCTAGCTTTGGCGCGGGAAATTACGGTATGTGCGGATATTCATACAATCCAGACTTTCTCCTGACTTGGCCCAATGCGCAAACAGGCGTGATGGGAGGTCAGCAGGCCGCAAAAACAATGGAGCATGTGCTTAGAAATTCAGCCGCTCGTAAAGGCAAAGATATTGATGAAGATAGTTTTAGTACTCAAATCAAAGGGATCCAAGAGCACTTTGACAGTCAGTCTGACGCCTTTATAACTTCAGGTAGGTTAATTGATCATGGAATGATTGATCCTAGAGATACAAGAAAAGTTTTAGGTTTCTGCCTAATAACTTGCCTAGAATCAAAAATAAGAAAATTAAGGCCGAATAATTTTGGAATAGCGAGGATGTAAAAGTGAAAACTCATTATGAGACAATTCTGGTTAACAATCATGATAGGTGGGTGCGTCTAATATTAAATAGACCAGATGTAAAAAATGCGTTATCGGAAAAAATGACTACTGAATTGTTATCTGTTCTTGAGAACGTAAAGGAAGATAAAAATATTAGAGGAGTGAGTATTGAAGGTTCTGGTGACGCATTTTGTGCGGGAGCAGATCTCAAAGACTTTAGAAGAAATTTTGTTTTACAAACTCCCGACTTCGATCAAGTACGAACAATGAATTTAGAAGCAGGAAAGTTATTTAAGATACTATCACAGCTTCCCAAAATAGTCGTTGCTTTGGTACACGGACCAGCGTTTGCTGGAGGATTAGGAATGGTTGCTTGTGCAGACATTGTGGCTGTGACAAAAGATGCGCGTTTTTCACTTTCAGAAACAGCAATTGGACTTACTCCTGCTCAAATCTCGCCGTTTTTGATAAAAAGGATGGGGCTGAGAGTAGCTAGTAAACTGATGTTAACTGGCATGGAATTTAATGCGACGGAGGCTATAGAGTTCGGACTTGCGGATAATTTAGTCGAAAATAAAGATGCACTAGAAGATTTTTTTATAAGTTTTGATAAAGCAACGAAAAAGTGTGCCCCAATGGCTACCGCTGCTACGAAAGAAATACTAAGCTTTTCAAGAGACTCAAGCTTGGAGGAGTTGTCTGAATTTGCCTCTGGTAAGTTCGCAGAGTGTATGCTGGGTGAAGAAGCAAAGGAGGGCTTGGCCGCTTTTGCAGAAAAGAGAAAACCCTATTGGTATGGAGCTTAGCTTTGAGTGAGTTGCGTTCATTAAGGAAACTACTTGTAGCTAATCGGGGTGAAATAGCTTTACGAGTAATGAAGACAGCAAAAAAAATGGGGCTTTTAACGGTTGCTGTCTACACTGATGCTGATGAGCAATCACCACACGTAAATTTTGCGGATCAAAGTGTTAACATTGGTAAAGGTCCAATAGCTGATTCTTATCTTTCAATAGAAAAAATCATGGAAGTAGCCTTGAGTACCGGATGTGATGCGGTACATCCTGGCTACGGATTCCTTTCTGAAAATAGCGATTTTGCAGAGGCGTGTGAAAAAGCAAAAGTTACTTTTGTAGGGCCTTCGTCAAAAGCTATAGAGGCTATGGGAAATAAAGCAAAAGCAAAAGCGATCATGAAAGAAGCTGGTGTTCCTTGTATACCAGGAGCTGAGGTGGCAAATAAGAACGATAGGGAACTTCAATTAGGGGCCGAGAGCGTTGGATTTCCCTTAATGATCAAAGCTGCGGCTGGAGGGGGAGGAAGAGGAATGCGGCTCGTCAATAATATTTCAGATTTGCAAAAAAGCTGTGAAATTGCGAAAGCAGAAGCTTTAAGCGCTTTTGGGTCATCTGAGATAATATTGGAAAAATCTATAGTTGAACCCCGGCATATCGAAATTCAAATTATGGCTGATAACTTCGGAAATATAATTTCACTTGGTGAGAGAGATTGCTCAGTGCAGAGACGACATCAGAAGATTATCGAGGAAAGCCCATCCCCTGTTGTTGATGCTCAGTTGAGGACAAAAATGGGAGAAGTTGCATGTCTTGCGGGAAAAGTGATTAACTATTCAGGAGCAGGAACAATAGAGTTTCTTCTAGATAAAGACAAAAATTTTTATTTTCTTGAAATGAATACGAGACTTCAAGTTGAGCATCCTGTAACTGAGATGGTAACTGGACTTGATCTGGTTGAGTTACAACTGAATATTGCTGATGATCAAGTGCTACCACTTTCTCAGGAACAAGTTCAGTTATGTGGGCATTCTCTTGAAGTTAGGCTGTATGCTGAAGATCCTTGGAAAAACTTTTTACCAAGCACAGGAAAGATAGAGGTTTGGAGAAAACATAAATCACCTGACACTCGCTATGACGATGGAATTGTAGAAGGTCAGGTTATAAGCCCTTTTTATGACCCAATGTTAGCTAAAGTAATATCTAATGGAAAGAACAGAGAGCAAGCTATCGATACATTAAAGCAATCTTTGCAGAATACAGCTCTCTATGGAGTAAAAAACAATCGAGACTTTCTTATTGCTATTCTTTCGAGTGAAGCCTTCAAACATGAAGATGTTAATACTTCTTTTTTAGAGACCAATGATTTTAGTGCTTCAGGTAATAAACATATGGAGTTCGATGAGGTAGCAGTTTTAGGTGCTCTCTTGATGACAAAGTACTCTGAAACACTTATCGATGAAGCTATTGGTTTTGAAGATGAGCTTTATGGTTGGTCTAATTCAAAGACAATATATTACCCTCTTTCCTTCAAAGCTAATGATAATATTTACTCAGTTCATATTGAGCTTAAAAAACCTAATTCAATTACAGTTAATTTTGAAGGAGAAAAAATACAAATAGTCCTAAACGGAGATCATATAGAATTGAATTATGAAAAAATAAAACTCGATTTTATTGAGTATAAGGAAAATAAATTATTCGCTAGCTACCAGGGAAAATCATTTAAAGCCGAAATTATAAAAGAAGATTTAAAAATTGAGGATATAGATAAAGGTGGGAAAATAAGAGCTCCTATGCATGGCGTAATTCGTGAACTATTTGTGACCGTGGGAGAAAAGGTGAAAAAGAATCAGGTAATATTAATTTTAGAGGCAATGAAAATGCAGCATGAAATAACAGCATCTATAGATGGAGAAGTCTCGGATATTTATACTAATATAGGTAATCAAGTTTCCGTAGACGAGGATTTACTAAATATTAACAAGGAGGGTGAAAAATGAATTCTAAATTGTGTGAGGAACTAGGTATAGAATTTCCACTATTTGCTTTTTCGCATTGCAGAGATGTAGTTGCTGCAGTTACGAAAGCTGGAGGTTTCGGGGTATTTGGGGCCACTAACCTTTCGGGACCCGAATTAGAGATTGAGTTAAATTGGATAGACTCCCAAGTTAACGGAATGCCTTATGGGGTTGATCTGATTGTTCCAAATAATTTTGTGGGAAAGGGAGAAAATCTATCCGATGAGGAAATGCTTGGAAAAGTTCCTCAAAGCCATAAGGATTTCGCGCATAACATACTTGAAAATAATGGCATTGACGTAGATCCAAATGAATTAGAAGAGGACCGAAAAAATCATTTACGATTTGGAAAAAACATGACTCCAGAGGGCGCTCATGAGTCATTAACAGTTGCCTTTAACCATCCAATTAAAATGATTGTAAATGCACTTGGCATGCCTCCAAAGCAAATGGTTGATATGGCAAAAGACGCAGGAGTTAAAGTTGGTGCGTTAGTTGGGGCAAAAAAACATGCAATTAACCAAATTAATGCGGGAGTAGATATTTTAATAGTAGCTGGTGGAGAAGCCGGAGGGCACTGTGGTGAAGTGTCATCAATGGTGCTCATTCCTGAAGTATATAATGCCATAAAAGATATAAAGGATGTCCCTATATTAGCAGCAGGAGGCATAGCTTCTGGAAGTCAGATGGCTGCCGCTATGGCTATGGGAGCATCAGGCGCATGGTGTGGCTCCGTTTGGCTCACAACAAGGGAAGCCGAGACCAATCCAATTGTCAAAGAGAAAATGCTGAGTGCTTCTTCTGCTGATACCGTAAGATCAAAAAGTAGAACTGGGAAGCACTCTAGACAATTAAGATCGCCCTGGACTGATGCATGGGAAAATAGTGACCAAGTTCAGCCTCTACCATCGCCAGTGCAACCTTTAGTAGCTGAGCCTGCATTACGAAAGCTTGATAAGCTATCATTAGCTGGGAATAAGCAAGCTGCTGACCTTGCAACCTATTGGGTTGGCCAAGCAGTTGGTCTGATGAATGAAACGAAGTCTGCTGGGGAAGTAGTACAAGACTTTAAGACAGATTTTATCGAAGCTTATGAGAGACTAAATGGTGCGCTAGAGGAGGCATAAGGTGGAACAGGCAAAAGATTTTTTTGACGAGAGTAAAGACTTATATGAGTTACTGAATGCTGAGGGTGTGGCTTGTTTGTCGACTACGACATTGTTCAAAAACTGGACAATAGAAGATGTAATTGGACATTTATATTTATTCAATGTCGGCGCGGTGGAAACACTTAAAGGGGGAGATCATTATGAAAACTTTTACAAACCAATTAATGATCAACTAATTAAAGGAAAATCACTTGTTCAGGCTCAAGTCCCATGGTTGGACGGAGTAACTGGTCAACGATTAATCGATGATTGGTGGAAAAGTGTTGAGGATGTTTTCGATGGCTACAGGGATGCTGATCCTAAAAAAAGGGTAAAGTGGGCCGGTCCTGAAATGAGCGCTCGGTCTAAGATAACGGCGCGACATATGGAAACCTGGGCACATGGTCAGGAAGTCTTCGATGCGCTAGGTAAAGACAGAGAAGAAAAGGATAGAATAAAAAATATAGTGCATATGGGCGTTATTGCTTACGGATGGACTTTTGTTAATAGGAAATTAGCAATCCCTGAGCCAACACCTTATCTGATTTTAAATGCACCATCTGGTGAAGTCTGGCAGTGGAATGATAAAGAGAGTTCTTCAAAGATTGAAGGAACAGCAGTTGAATTTGCTCAAGTGGTGACTCAGGTACGAAATTTTGCTGATACAAAATTGTCTATAACTGGCGAGCCAGCAATTGGGTGGATGAAGTATGCTCAGTGTTTTGCTGGCCCTCCAGAGGACCCTCCAGCAAAAGGGACTAGATATAAAGTCGGTAATTAGAGCTATATCGTTATAACTGTTGAACCCGTCGTTTTTCGCGCTTCTAGTGAGTCGTGAGCTGAAGCAATATCGTTCAATGAGAAGGTTTGATCTATTTGTATTTTGACATCACCAGAAACTACTTTTCCGAAAAGAACCTTTGCCATCTCTTGGCAGCGGTTAAAGTCACCTATATGTGTAAAGAGACCAGTTCTAGTTATTTTGAGTGATTTTTTTGCTAAGATACCAATATCGATAGGATTAATATTTCCGGATGCATTTCCAAAGGAGATAAAAATTCCAAAGTCTTTTAAACAACTTAAAGAATCGTCGAAGGTCGTTTTACCAACAGAATCCATTACAACCGGAACGCCAATACCATTCGTTAGTTTCAGGACTTCTTCGGAAAAGTTATTCGTAGAATAGTTTATAGTTTGAGATGCACCAAATTTTTTTGCCAACTTACACTTTTCATCAGAACCGGCAGTGCCTATCAATTCTAAATCTTCACTTCTAGCCCACTGACAGGCAATCAATCCGACACCGCCTGCAGCTGCATGGAATAAAATCTGGTCTCCACTTTTCAATTCTGTCGTATCATGAAAAAGATATTTTACAGTTAACCCTTTCAGCATCATCGCTGCACCTTCCTCAAATGATATTTCATCAGGAAGCTTACAAACTTGTTTAGCGGGCATAACCCTGGCCTCACAATAGGCGCCTGGCGGTGTAGCAGCATATGCAACGCGATCGCCAGAAACTAAGTGACTAACACCATCTCCCACTGCTTCAACTATTCCCGAAGCCTCCATGCCGAGCACTGCAGGTAGTGCGACGGCATAGTTATCTGAGATTCGCGTTCTGTGATACACA
>CACBNQ010000022.1 GCA_902540655.1 uncultured Alphaproteobacteria bacterium
ATTTGAAATTAGGCTTTTTCGGGAATTTTCGCACAATAGGGCGCTTGCGTTCCAATCAAAGTAACGTCTGCCATTTTGTAATAGCGTCATTAAGCTTGTGCAAAACTTGATACTGCTTGACATGGCTCCATAGAGTCAGAGGCAACGTCTTCTAGTGAGATATTATGTAAAAATAAGTAAACTTGAGATGAAAATTGTTCCCAAAACTTTTCAGTTAAAACTTGCTCATAAGGTTTTGATAAAATCTTTGCTTCAATGTTATCTTTAATAGAAATTGCAGCAAAATTCTCATCAACGGCTTCCATAATGTCATGGATCCTTATATTTTTGGGATGAGAATTTAAGCTAAATCCGCCTGATGCCCCTCTTACAGCTTTTACTAAACTTGCTTTACGCAATTTCATAAAAAGTTGTTCGAGGTAAGTTTGTGAAATACCAGTTTCAATGGAAATCTCAGACACGGATACGTTCGAGTTAAAGTTTTTTCTAGCAATATATGCCATCGCTATTAAAGCGTATTTACCTTTTGTGCTGAGTCTCATACTTTAAATTAACAAATAAATTCACAAATATATTTAAAATAGCTTGACTTAGAGGTCAAGCAATTAGTAACTGTATGTCATTGAGTGATAAAGGAACTTCAATGCCCGAAGTAAACATATCTGGTCCAAGCGGTAGGCTCGAAGGTCGATTCCACCCTCAAAAAAATGCAAATGCCCCCTTAGCAATAATATTGCACCCGCATCCAAAGTTTGGCGGAACTATGAATAACAGAGTTATTTACAATCTTCACTACTGTTTCTTTAATCTTGGTTTTTCATGCTTAAGGTTCAATTTTAGAGGTGTCGGCAAGAGTGAAGGAGAATTTGATGATGGTTTAGGGGAATTGGCAGATGCAGCATCAGCTCTAGATTTTTTACAAGCAAATTCACCAAATTCAAGCGGTTGCTGGGTAGTTGGTTTTTCTTTTGGCTCTTGGATAGGTATGCAGTTATTGATGAGAAGACCAGAAATAAGTGGTTTTATATCAGTATCACCTCCCGCCAATACATATGACTTTAGCTTTTTAGCTCCCTGCCCTTCGTCAGGGCTCATTATAAATGGTAGTTTAGATCGCCTCGTGCCTCCATCTGATATAAAGAATTTATCAGATAGACTAAAACGTCAAAAAGGAATCAAAGTTTCTCACAAAGAGGTTGAAGGTGCTGATCATTTTTTTACAAACTTTGAAGAAGAAATGACAAAAGCAGTTAATGAGTATCTTGCTACTAGGTCAGATTTATAAATTAATGTGCGTTAATGTTAAAAAGTAATATTCTGCATAATTTAAAAACCCGTGGCTTTATTAATGACTGCACTGATTTAGTGGGCCTCGATAACTTGTTGAGTACTTCAAAAGTAACCTGTTATATTGGGTACGACGCTACTGCGTCCTCCCTTCATGTAGGCCATCTTATGAATATAATGATGCTAAGATGGTTTCAAAAAGAGGGTCACAAAGTGATTACTTTGTTAGGAGGCGGCACAACAAAAATAGGAGACCCTTCCTTTAGAAAAACAGAGAGACCACTGATTGGCGACGAGACAATAAATGCTAATTTAGTTAGCCTCAAATCAATATTTTCCAAATACCTAAATTTTTCATCTGATTACCCCGGTGCAGTTATGCTAAATAATGATGAGTGGTTAAGCAATCTAAATTACTTGGATTTTCTGAGGGATACTGGAAAGCATTTTTCGATTAACAGAATGCTTAGCTTCGAATCAGTTAAAAGCAGACTGCAAAAAAATGACCCTTTAAGTTTTCTAGAATTTAACTACATGATATTACAAGGCTACGACTTTTACAAACTAAACCACGACTATCAATGCATTCTTCAAATGGGCGGATCTGATCAATGGGGGAATATAGTCAATGGCATTGAGTTAACGAGGCGAGTAAACGGCAATAAACTTTTTGGATTGACGTCGCCATTGTTAACAAACTCTTCTGGTCAAAAGATGGGAAAATCCTCTAGTGGCGCTGTCTGGCTAAATGAAGAGAATCTCTCTCCTTATGAGTTTTGGCAGTTTTGGCGGAATTGTGATGATGATGATATAGAGAAATTCCTTCTTCTTTTTACTGAATTTTCAATTGACAAAATTAAAGAACTGACTTCTAGAAAGGGGCATCGCTTAAATGAAGCAAAAATAGTTTTAGCAAACGAGGTTACCACACTATGCCATGGAAAAATAAAGGCCGATGAGGCATTTGATACATCAAAAGCAGTATTTAGTGAAAATATTGGGTCCTCTAAGCTACCAACAATCGAGATCAATGCTAAAGATTGCCCTGAACAAATTTCTATCACTCAACTAATGACACTTTCAGGAATGGTGAAGTCTGGAAAAGAAGCGAAGCGATTAGTGAATGAAAACGCAGTGAAACTAGAAGGGAGAATGGTAAAAGACATTACTGAAAAGTTTGAGAAAATTAATTTTTCCGATCCTCAGCAACTTTCAATAGGGAAAAAGAAACATTTTAACATCGTCATTTTCTAATCTTATTTTTCAAGGTAAACTTTTTTCATAAAGTCTGGCTTGTCGACAGCACCATTTCTTTTTAAATCACCTTTCTTTATTTTTGATAACACATCCATTCCAGAACTAACCTTGCCAAAAACTGTGTACTTATTATCAAGATGAGGAGCAGGCTGGAACATGATAAAAAATTGACTATTAGCAGAATCCGGATTGTTTGATCGTGCCATGCCAACAGTACCTCCGACAAAGGCCACATCAGAAAATTCAGATGGCAAGTCCGGCAATGAAGAGCCTCCTCTACCAACTAACTCTGGGTTGAATGCCTGCGTTTTGCCAAACTTCACATCACCCGTCTGTGCCATAAAGCCTTCAATTACTCTATGGAATACGACGCCATCGTATGCGCCTAAATTAGCCAAAGTTTTTATTCTTTCGACATGCAAGGGAGCCAAATTTGGTAGCAGTGTTATTTCAATTTTTCCACTAGATTCACCTCCTACTTCAATTACAAGATTATCTTCTGCAAAAGCACACTTAAAAAAAAGTATGCAAAAAAATATTTTTAAAGGAATTTTTTTAGAAATAAGATATCTATGCATTTTTAATTGTCTTTATGAAATCTGGATCATCAACTTTTCCATTATCTAATTGATCCCCTTTTTTTATTTTATCTACTACGTCCATACCTTTCATAACTTTTCCCCAGACCGTATATTGGTTGTTTAAATGCATACTATCTTCAAGCATAATAAAAAACTGGCTGTTAGCAGAATTTGGGTTTTGTGATCGAGCCATACCCACAATACCCCTTACAAACGGCTCAGAGGTGAATTCGGCCTCTAGATCAGGCAAGTCTGAACCTCCCATTCCGACACGATCGCTTTGGAGCCCATTTTTCAAAGAACCATACTGGCCATCACCCGTTTGAGCCATAAAGCCATCAATCACTCTGTGAAACACGACATCATCAAAAAATTTATCTTTTGACAGCTGTAATATTCTCTTGCAATGATTTGGAGCAAGATCATTTAACAGTTCTATCGTAATATTTCCTTTATTTGTCTCTAAAACTATATTTTGTTTGGCACTTTTTTTTGTTACTTTTTTTTTCTTTAATGCCATTTCCAATCCTTTTTTTAGTTTTTAAATTTACTATTAATTGCAAAAGCAATGTCTTCAGTTACAAATTTGTCTATGTTACCACCTAGCTTGGCAATTTCTTTTACCAATCTAGATGCAATGGCTTGACAACCTGCATCTGCCATCAAGAAAACTGTCTCTATTTTATTATCTAAAACTCTGTTCATTCCAACCATCTGGAACTCATACTCAAAATCTGACACCGCCCGCAACCCTCTTATCAAAATTGAGGCGCCTACGTCTTTTGCGCACTCTATTAGTAAATTTTTAAATGGATGTACGATAATATCAACTTTCAATGACTTTAACTTAGCTATTTCTTTTTCAACGAGCTGCACTCTTTCTTCTAATGAAAATAAAGGACTCTTGTCATTATTTATAGCAACTCCTATTACTAACTTATCAACGAGTGTTGAAGCCCTGCTTATTATATCTAAATGTCCAAGTGTTAAAGGGTCAAAAGTACCTGGGTACAATCCTACTCGCATTATATTTTCCTTCTTTCTTAAGCTTTTTTCAGACAACTTTCAAACAATAGGACTTAAAAATGCTCCTGTAAAACTTTCTTTCACAGTCGCTATATGTTCAGGTGTACCATAACACACTACTTCACCACCTTTATCTCCACCCTCTGGTCCAATATCAATTACATAGTCAGCTGTTTTTATCACATCCAAATTATGTTCAATAACAATAACTGTGTTACCTTTCTCTACAAGCTCATGTAGAATTTCAAGAAGTTTTTTAATATCATGAAAGTGTAACCCAGTTGTAGGCTCGTCTAATATATATAAAGTTGATCCCGAGCTTCTTCTTGCGAGTTCTTTTGCAAGCTTTACCCTCTGGGCCTCTCCACCTGACAAGGTTGTCGCCTGTTGACCAACTTTAATATAACCTAGGCCAACTCTTTTAAGAGTCGACATTTTTTCTCTTATCGAAGGCACCGCTTTGAAAAAATCTTCAGCTTCGTTAACTGTCATTTCCAAGACATCTGAAATGTTTTTATCCTTGAATTTTATTTCAAGCGTTTCTCTATTATACCTCTTGCCAAGACATTGGTCGCATTCCACATAAACATCAGCAAGAAAATGCATCTCAATTTTGATTAAGCCATCACCTTGACAAGCCTCACAACGGCCACCTTTTACGTTAAAAGAGAAACGTCCAGGCATGTATCCTCTAGCTTTTGACTCTGGCAAGCCCGTAAACCAATCCCTTATATGCGTAAAAGCACCTGTGTAAGTAGCGGGATTAGATCTTGGAGTTCTTCCTATTGGAGATTGATCTATATCTATTACCTTCTCAAACTTCTCTAAACCTTCAATTTTTTCAAACTTTGCGGGAGTTTGTCTAGAGCCATTTAGTTTCGAGGCTGCCGCTTTAAAGAGAGTTTCTATTATTAAAGTCGACTTTCCTCCCCCTGATACACCCGTTACGCATATAAATAATTCTGTTGGGAAAGAAATATTTACGTTTTTGAGATTATTGCCATTTGCTCCTGTTAATTTTACCTCGGATTTAGAATTAGTTCTTCTTTTTGCGGGTACAGGTATGCTCTTTTTTCCAGAAAGATAAAGACCAGTAAGTGACTCATTATTTTTAATAACATCTAGAGGCTTGCCCTCTGCAATGATATATCCGCCCTCAACTCCCGCACCAGGACCAAGATCAATGACATGATCAGCCTCCCTTATTGCTTCTTCATCATGCTCAACCACTAAAACTGAATTTCCTTGTGCTTTTAAATCTTTGAGCGTTTTGATTAACCTTCTGTTATCTCTCTGATGTAATCCAATCGAAGGCTCGTCTAAAACATAAAGTACACCAGTTAAGCCAGAACCTATTTGACTTGCCAGTCTTATCCGCTGACTCTCTCCCCCGGACAATGTACCTGAGGCTCGACTTAAAGTTAAATATTCTAGACCAACATTATCTAAAAAAGTTAGCCTGCTGGAGATCTCCTTAATAATCGCGCTGCCAATTTGCAATTGAGACTTAGAAAGGGTTTTTCTCAGTGACTCTATCCATGTTAGTAACTGCTTAATCGACTGATCGCAACACTCTCCGATGTTTTGTTGCCCCACCCTTACGCAGAGAGCCTCTTGCCTTAGCCTGTAACCGTTACATTTTGAGCAAGGTTTATCACTTCTGTATCTTTTAAACTCTTCTAATAACCAAGGTTCAACAGTTTCATCAAATCTACGCTTTAAGTTAGAAATTACTCCTTCAAATGATTTTTTAGTATTATAGACTCGCCCTCCATCATCAAATCTAAAGTTGATTTTTTCACCTTCATTACCGTATAGCAGAATCTTTTTTATTTTTTCATCAAGTTGCTGCCAAGGAGCGTTCGGATTAAAATTATAGTGTTTCGATAAAGCCTCAATCGTCTGTCTATAGTATGGGTTTGAGCTCCTTGCCCAAGGAATAATGGCTCCTTCATATACGGATAGTTTGCCGTCAATAACTATTAAACTTTCATCAAACTGGTCTTGGCGACCAAGACCATCGCACGCATCACATGCTCCAGTGGGCGCATTAAAAGAGAATAGTCTCGGTTCTATTTCGCCTAAACTAAAACCAGAAACAGGGCATGCAAATTTTTCAGAAAATAAAAGAGAGTCCTCTTGTTGATCTTCATCGAAAACATCAACAACAACTATACCGTCAGATATATCTAAAGCAGTTCTTAAACTGTCGGCAAGCCTCTCGCCGATCCTATCATCAGAAGTTGAAATCAAACGATCGACAAGCACATCTATGTTATATCGATATTTTTTGTCTAATGCTGGTATCTCATCAATGTCATAAAGATCTCCATTGATCCTAAGCCTCTGAAAACCTTTTTTTATTATCTCATTAATTTCTTTTTTAAACTCTCCTTTTCGATCTTTCACTAACGGAGCAAAGATATATAATTTTAGTCCCGATTTAAGTTTCAACATTGCGTCTACCATATCGGATATTTGCTGGGCTTTTATAGGTTTTCCTGTAGCTGGACTGTAAGGCACGCCAACTCTGGCAAAAAGTAATCTTAGATAATCATAAATTTCAGTAACTGTACCAACAGTTGAGCGGGGATTCTTACTTGTCGTTTTCTGTTCAATAGAAATGGCTGGTGATAGCCCAGATATACTTTCCACATCTGGTTTTTTCATCATGTTTAAAAATTGTCGTGCATAAGCCGAAAGGCTTTCCACATATCGACGCTGGCCTTCAGCATATATTGTATCAAATGCCAGCGATGATTTGCCAGAGCCCGACAAACCAGTTAGCACAACCAGCTTATCTCTTGGGATATCAACATCTATCGATTTTAAATTATGTTCCTTAGCAGAACGAACTTTTATATGTGAGATAGAATCCAAAGAAAATCCTCCTCATCTTCAATTAAAGCAAATGGTAAATATTTAAAGTACTTTTTAATATTCACCTTGATACTTTGTTGAAAATTATATACTTCGATGTTAAAATTATAAGTGTGAGGTTTTATCATGGCTGGAAGTTTAAATAAGGTTCTTCTTATAGGAAGATTAGGAAAAGATCCGGAATTGAGAGAATTTCCATCTGGAGGAAAAGTGTGTAATTTTTCCTTAGCTACGAGCGAAACGTGGAAAGATTCAAGCACTGGGGAGAGACAGGAGCGCACCAGCTGGCATAATATAGCAATTTTTAACGAACGCCTTGCCGAGATAGCCGAGCAATATCTGAGAAAAGGCTCGCAAGTTTACATTGAGGGGCAGTTGGAAACAAGAAAATGGCAGGATCAAGCTGGCAATGATCGATATACAACAGAAGTAGTGCTTAAGAATTTTAGAGGTGAACTCACAATGCTGGGTGGAAGGTCTGACGATGTGCCTAATATGTCGAATCAACAAAATGAAACACAACCTTATAGATCAATTGAATCAGGTGGGTCTAATCAGGATAATCTAGGCCCAGATGATTTAGACGATGAGATCCCGTTTTAGTTTTACAATTTTTTCAGGAATACTTACTTTTGACAGACAACGATAGTAACGAAGAGCACTCAAAGGGTGATAAAACATTAATCGATAATAGCGTTTCACAAGTTTCGCTAGAATCAGAGATGAAATCCGCTTACCTTGACTACGCAATGAGTGTAATTGTGAGCAGAGCTATCCCAGATCTCAGAGATGGCTTAAAACCCGTTCATAGAAGAATTCTATACTCGATGCATGAGACAAATAATACATTCGACAGACCATACAGAAAATCTGCTCGACCTGTAGGCGATGTAATGGGTAAATATCATCCTCACGGAGATCAGGCTATATATGATGCGCTAGTCAGAATGGCTCAAGATTTTTCAATGTCTTTGGTGTTACTTGATGGACAAGGAAACTTTGGGTCAATTGACGGAGACTCCGCTGCTGCGATGAGGTATACCGAAGTTCGCATGGCGAATCCAACTTTAGCTTTGCTAGACGATATTGAAAAAGGTACTGTTGATTTCCAAGACAATTATGATGGAAAAGATATTGAGCCTAAGGTTTTACCGGCAAGGTTTCCAAATTTATTAGTAAATGGTGCTGGGGGCATTGCAGTGGGAATGGCAACAAATATTCCTCCCCACAACATAGGAGAAGTGATTGATGCTACTTTAGCTATAATAGAAGAACCCCAAATAGAAATTGAGGATTTGATGAAATTGTTGCCTGCCCCCGACTTTCCTACTGGTGGTATCATCTTAGGTCAATCTGGTTCTAGACAGGCGTATTCATCTGGTAAGGGTTCAATAGTTATCAGAGCAAAACATTCCTTAGAGGAACAAAAAAAAGATAGGCTATCAATAGTGATAACTGAAATTCCATATCAGGTAAATAAGTCCTCGCTAGTCGAGAAAATAGCGGAGCTCGCAAGGGAAAAAAAGATCGAGGGAATATCACATGTTCAGGATGAGTCGGATAGGCTTGGAATTAGGGTTGTTATTGACTTAAAAAGGGATGCCACCGTGGAAGTGGTTTTAAACCAATTATATCGTTTTTCGCAGATGCAAACGAGTTTTGGTTTCAATCTTTTAGCCTTAGATAAAGGGAAACCAAGTCTCCTCAATTTAAAGAGTTTTTTGAATAAGTTCATTGAATTTCGAGAAGAAGTAGTCGCAAGACGAACCATTTTTGAACTTGAGAAAGCTAGAGAAAGAAGCCACCTTCTTTGTGGCTTAGCCGTTGCAGTTTCGAATGTTGATGAAGTTATTGCTATAATTAGAAATTCCGAAAATCCATCAAAAGCAAAAGAAACCCTTATGAATACTAAGTGGAAAGTAAAAGAGTTAAGCCAATATTTAGAACTAATTGATGACCCTCTTCATACAATTAACGAGGATGGAACTTATTTGTTGTCCGAACAACAGGCAAAAGCAATACTCGAGTTACGCCTTCAGAGATTGACAGCACTAGGAGCGACCGAAATAGGCAGTGAGCTAGAAGACTTAGCAGATAAGATAAGAATCTGCCTCGATATTTTAAAATCAAGAGAACGAATAAGAAAAATAATTTCTGAAGAACTTAGGGAGGTCAAAGAAAACTACGCTATTCCAAGAAGGTCGGAAATTCAGGAATTTGAGGGAGACTTTGAAGATGAAGACCTTATCGAGAAAGAAGAGATGGTCGTTACAGTTACAAGAGAAGGGTACATTAAAAGAACAGCATTATCTGAGTACAGAGAGCAAAAACGCGGTGGCAAGGGTACTCAAGGCATGAATACCAAGGAAGCTGATGTAGTAACCAATCTATTCGTTACGAATACACATACACCTTTATTATTTTTTTCATCAGATGGTTTTGTATACAAGCTAAAGACTTGGCGCCTACCACAAAGTGGCAGAAGCTCGAAAGGTAAAGCTATTGTAAACCTGCTACCAATAAATTCGTCTTCGAGGATTACAACTATATTACCAGTTGAAGCAGAGGAGGAAACTTGGAAAGACCTTCAAATATTTTTTGCAACCTCTACAGGTAACGTTCGAAAAAATGCATTGTCAGACTTCACAAATGTAAAAGCTAATGGAAAAATTGCTATGAAATTGCCTGACAACACAACACTAGTTGGTGCACAGATTTGCAAAAATGATAATGATGTACTGCTTACCACTGCAAAAGGAAAAGCCATTCGCTTTAATACTGAGGATGTAAGGATTTTCAAGGGTCGTGATTCCATTGGCGTCAAAGGAATAACTTTAAAGAAAAATGACACAGTCATATCTATGGCTGTGTTAAAACACGTAGATGTCAGTACAGAGGAACGATTAGCATATTTCAAAATGAGAAGAGCAATTACGGGTGAAGATAACGGAATTGAAAATGGAGAAGACTCCACGTTAGTTTTAAGTCAAGAAAGATATGTTGAGTTGGGTGCCTTGGAGGAATGGATATTAACAATTACGTCTCAAGGCTTTGGCAAAAGATCTTCAGCCCACGAATATAGAAGGTCGGGGCGTGGCGGTCAAGGCATCACATCTGCTAATCTTGAAAGAAGACAAGATAGCATTATAGCCTCTTTTACTGTGGAAGATGATGATCAAATAATGCTAGTTACATCTACGGGCCAAAGCATACGCTGCTCTGTATCTGAAATATCAAGGCAGTCGAGAAGTGCGTCTGGTGTAAAAGTATTTGATACCAAGGGAGATGAAAACGTCGTATCTGTCGCTTGGATAGCGGATACAACCGAAGACTCAGATTAAATGTCAGAGAAAAAAGTCGCTATAGTTGGAGGTGGACTGGCTGGAAGTGAAGCCGCGTGGCAGCTAGGTAGAATGGGTATATCATCAAATTTATACGAAATGAGGCCCAATAAAAAAACTCCCGCCCACAAGACTTCTTTGTTAGCAGAGCTAGTTTGCTCAAACTCGTTTAGATCAGATGACCACACCAATAATGCTGTAGGACAATTACATTGGGAGATGAGAGCTGCAGATGGGCTTATTATCTCTACTGGTGACAAGGCACGTATACCAGCAGGAAGTGCAATGGCAGTTGATCGAATGAAATTTTCGTCAGAAATAACTGAGTTAATAAAAAATAATTCTTTTATAAACATAATACAAAAAGAGATAACAGACTTAAACCAATTGGCAGAAGACCACGTAATAATAGCTTCTGGTCCTCTTACGTCAAATAAGCTAGCACAATCTCTTATAAAACTAACTGGATCAAAAAATTTATACTTTTATGATGCTATAGCACCTACCGTCTACGCGGACTCTATTGATTATGAAAGTACATGGTTTCAATCTAGGTATGATAAAGGAGATAGCATTGATGAGAGGGAAGCTTACCTTAACTGTCCTATGACAAGGGATGAATATTATGAGTTTGTTTCTAAAATCGCTGAAAGTGATAAAGCCGACTTTAATGATTGGGAAGCAGATGTACCGTTTTTTTCTGGATGTTTACCAATCGAGGTAATGGCATCGAGAGGAAAGGACACGCTTAGATTTGGACCGATGAAACCAGTAGGACTTACAAATCCATACAGTGACGTGAAACCATATGCTGTGGTTCAGCTTAGAAAAGAAAATAAGGAAGGCACTTTATTCAACATTGTAGGATTCCAAACAAAAATCAAGCATTCTAGGCAAGCAGAAATTTTGCGGTCAATTAATGGTTTGCAGGAAGCTAGGTTCGCGCGGTTGGGTGGAATACATAAAAATACTTTTTTGAATTCACCAGATATTTTAGATAAATACTTCCAATTAAAATTATACCCTAACATTAGTCTCGCAGGACAAATTACTGGAGTCGAAGGGTATGTAGAGAGCGCTGCTATTGGCTTGCTGGTGGGACGAATAGTTGGAGCAAAAATTCTGGGTAAAGAGGTAAAATTACCTTCTGCTGATACTGCTTTGGGAGCCCTTGCTAACCATCTTATTACACATAATAATGACTTTCAGCCAATGAATGTAAACTTTGGCCTTTTCAAATCTACTGTGAAAGATTTTAAAGGAAAGAAAAACAGGCGAGAAAGATATGCAGCCTATACGTCAATTGCAAAATCAAGTTTTCACAATTGGTTAGCGTCCCAAAGTAGTCTCTAAAGAAGTTCTGTGAAGAAACATGATTTAGACCCCGTGTGACAGGCTGCACCAGTTTGCTTGACTTCAAATAGAACTGTATCTCCATCACAATCAATGTGTATTTTCTTTATTTCTTGAATGTTACCAGATGTTTTTCCCTTCACCCAAACCTCACCTCTGGACCTCGACCAATAGGTTGCAAGCCCACTTGAAACACTCTGAAATAATGTATCTCTAGATCCCCATGCGAGCATAAGAACCTGCTTACTTTCGTGATCTTGTGCCACACAGGGAATCAACCCATTATCATTAAACTTTAAAGCATCTATTTTTTGTTTAAATTTTATTTCATTCACTCTATAGTCCTTTTGTCGGTAATAGGGGAATCTTTAACACACATGGATCTATACACAAATAATATTTTAGAACTTGCCTCAACTATTCCCATCACAACTAGGTTAATGAACCCAGACGTTACTATTACAAAGAGAACTGCAATATGTGGTTCTAGCATTACTTTGGACTTAAACATTTCTGAGTCAAAGATATCACAGGTTGGTCTTGACATAAAAGCATGTGCACTTGGTCAGGCATCAGCTTGCGTTTTTGTAACCAATGCCATCGGAGCGGATATTGGCATAATAACGGAACTAAGAAAAAACTTAAAAACATTCCTAGATACAGGAATCTTTTTAATAAAAGATCCGTTTACTAGATACAAGTACTTCGAACCTGCTCAAAAAGTTCCGTACAGGCATGACTCAGTTCTTCTTATTCTTGACGCTTCAATTGATGCGTTGCAAAAAGTTTCAAGCCTAAAAACAAAAAGTAACTAGTCCATATAAAAAAAGGGACATTCCAATAATAATTAAATTAACAATGTCTGCTACTAGACTTTTTCCTAATATTAAAAAAGGTATCTTATTTTTCATTACCGTCTCCTATACCTTCATAATAGAACATAATAAGAACATGTAAAGAACAAAAGTTAAACAAAGTCAATTTAATATCGTTTTGGTACTGCAGTTTTAGTATCTTGCGCTAGTTTGTATGCCTCCAAGAATAGCTCTGGTTCTTCCGTTATTTCAGA
This sequence comes from uncultured Alphaproteobacteria bacterium, assembly GCA_902540655.1. Taxonomy (GTDB): domain Bacteria; phylum Pseudomonadota; class Alphaproteobacteria; order Rhodobacterales; family Rhodobacteraceae; genus CACIJG01. Next base: position 12,795 of record CACBNQ010000022.1, read on the forward strand.
CAAATTAAATATTTTATGGCCCGATTGCGTCGTTCCTAGCAAATCTCCAGAGCCTCTGAGAGCCATATCTTTTTCGGCAATCTCAAACCCATCCTGCGTCTCTTTCATTATTTTAAGCCTCTGAATAGCTTGATCTGAAAGATTTCCATCATACACGAGAAAGCAATATGATTTTTTATCTCCCCTACCAACTCTCCCCCTAAGTTGATGCAACTGTGAAAGGCCAAATCTATTTGCATTTTCAATTACAATTGCTGTGGCATTTGGGTTATCTATTCCGACTTCTATAACAGTGGTTGACACTAAAATATCAATTTTTCTTTCGTTAAATTTTTTAAGTTCACTTTCCTTATCCTCACTAGGCATTTGTCCATGAATTAGACCGACCTTAAACTGACTAAATTCATTTCTTAAATATAAGAACCTATCATTTAAATTAGAGAGATGGTTATTTTCGTTCTCTTCTATTAACGGACACACCCAATAAACTTGCTGACCTTCAGACATCTGCTTGGCCAATTTATCCAATAGCTTTCTGATTTTTTTTACAGATATGGCAAGCGTTTCGATACTCAACCTGTTTTTTGGTTTCTCCTTGATTGTTGTCAAATCACGATCACTAAATACTGTCAAAGCTAAAGATCTGGGTATAGGAGTTGCACTCATTATAATTGAGTTAACATTGCCTTTTTTTTCAAATCTAAATCTTTGCATTACTCCAAACTTATGTTGCTCATCAATTACAGCCAAGCGAAGGTTATGAAAATGTACATTTCTCTGGAAAAGAGCATGTGTGCCTATAACGATTTTTGCTTCTCCACAAGAAATCAAAAGCAACTTCTTTTCCCTTTCACTTCGATTGTCTGATCCTGTTAAAATAGTAACATTTAATTTATTTATCTCTTGTGCTCTCAAGACGTCCTTTAGTGATTTCGCATGTTGCATTGCAAGTACCTCTGTAGGAGCCATAATTGCAACTTGATTACCTCCTGAAACAACAAATATTGCGGCAAGAAGGACAACAATAGTTTTGCCACTACCAACATCGCCTTGCAGCAAACGATTCATTTTAGGCTCTGATTCAATATCATCTAAAATTTCGTGAAGCGCATTTAGCTGGCCTTTAGTAAGCTGGAAAGAGAGATTATTGATTAAGTTTTTAATAAGAACTTTATCCCCCCCTACTTTGAAACCTTCTTTTTTCTTAGCAGCACGTCTGAATTTATCCAATTTTATATGATGCGCATAAAATTCATCAAAAATAAGCCTCTTTCTAGCTTTTATAATACAGGATAGGTCTTTATTATCCTTAGGCATGTGGATTAGACTTAACGCCTCAGAAAAACTGGGCCAGTTTTTTACTTGAATAAACTTTTTAGGGTACCACTCCGCTATTGAGTTAAAATCATTTATTATGTTGCCCACTGTTTTCTGTAAAAATTTATTTCCTAAACCATACACAGAAGGATAGATGGGCTCAATTTCAGGGATTTTATAGATTTCATCTGGTTTAACGGAGTAATCGGGGTGTATCATAGTTAACTTACTTCCATCGAGTGTTAGGTCCCCAGAAATCACTATATTTTCACCCGGTGGGTAATAATTATTCAACTGAGCCTTGTTAAAAGAAAAAAATAAAATTATTAGAGGGTTACCGCATGTTTCTGCTGATATTCTAAGGGGTGATCGCCTGTTTTTTGGGTAAATATGCTTTTTAATTAAAACTTCTATTGTAACAGTTCTAGGAAGCAACCTTTTATCCACTTTAAACCAACGGTCTCTTCTTTTATATTTTCTAGGTAAAAGAAGGAGAAGGTCTAATACGGACTCTATAGACGCTTGTGAAAGTGTTTTGGAAGACTTAGGGCCAATACCTTTAAGAGTAGAAACACTGTCCAATAAATACTCTTGACCCACACTTTTTAGAAGGTCCTTCATAGATTATAATCAATTAAAACTTTAAACTCTTCCTCATTAACTTGCTTTATGCCTAATTCACCTGCTTTTTTGACTTTTGAACCTGGAGCTTGACCGACTACCAAGAAATCTACATTGTTCGATACTGATGTTAAAACCTTTGCCCCAGCCCTCTCACAAATGGACTTCAACTCCGCTCTTGAAAATGCATTAAATGTACCTGTAAGAACCAACTTTTTATCAGTAATAGCTGTTTCAACTTTACTTAATTTAATGAACTTTTCTATTTTTACATAATTAAGCAAATCCTCTAGTTTTTCTCTCTCTTTAGAATCTAAAAAAAAACCCATGAGAGAAGTAACCATTAGCTGCCCAATTCCCTCAATTTCAAAAAGAAATTGCCCATCATTTTTTGCGATGCCAGCTTTTATAGCGTTATAAAAATCGTCCCATGATCCAAAATAACCGGCCAAAATTTGCGATGCATTTTCTCCAATATGACGAATACCGAGAGAAAAAAGAAACCGGTCGAGATTAATAAGTTTCGCTTTCTCAATTGAATAAAATAGATTTTGCAGCGACTTTTCACCCCAACCTTTTCCAAGAAATTCAATCAAATTTGATTTATTTTTTGACTTTTCTTCTAATCGAAAAAAATCTGCGGGTTGTTGGATTAAATTTTTTTGATAAAACTCTTCTATAATTCTTCCCCCTAAACCATCAATATTAAATGCTTTTTTAGAAACAAAATGCTTCAGACCTGCAATCACCTGCGCATCACAGTTCTGAAAATTATAACACCTTATTGCGGAGTCCGTTTTGTCAACTTTTACTTCAGCTCCACAGGAGGGGCAGAAGTCCGGGAAAACAAATGATTTCGATGTTAAGTTTCTTTTAGAAATATCTACATCTTTAATTTTCGGAATTACATCTCCTGCCCTATAAACTGTAACCCAATCACCTTTTCTAATATCAGCACCATCCCTAATTTTATTGCCTCTATTATCTAAACCTTTTATAAAATCTCTATTGTGTAACGTTGCACTTGAGACTATCACCCCACCTATATTCACAGGCTTCAACTTTGCTACTGGTGACAAAGTTCCCGTTCTACCGATTTGAATTTCAATATCTTCAATAATTGTTATGGACAGCTCAGCCGGAAATTTGTGTGCGATAGCCCATCGAGGTGATGAAGATCTAAAACCAAGCCTCTGTTGCAAACTAAAATTGTTAACCTTATATACTACGCCGTCAATGTCGTAATCGAGTTCTGTTCTCATAGAGAAAACTTTTTCGTAATACTGCAAGAGTTCTTCTACACTGGTAAAAACTTTAGAAATATCGTTTGTTTTAAACCCTATATCGTTAAAAACTTTCAGTAACATCGCCTGACTATCGGCCAATTGGTGTGTAGAATTTCCAACAGAGTATGCAAAAAAGCATAAGTTTTTGTTTCTATTCTTATTTGATTTAAACTGCCTCAGTGTACCAGATGCTGCATTTCTTGGGTTTGAAAACGTCTTGCTGCCCGTATTTTTAAGTTCTTCATTTAATTCACTGAAGGTTGAATTCGGGAAGTAAACTTCTCCCCTTATTTCAAGCGTATCGATTTTTATCGGTATCGATATTGGTACATCTGGTATCAGTCGAGCATTTTCTGTAACATCCTCTCCAATGTGACCATCACCTCTGGTCAAAGCTTGAAATAAAATACCATTTTTATAAATCAATGATAAGGATAGACCGTCAATCTTTGGTTCAAATACTAAGTCAATATTCTCGCTTTCGGATAAATCTAGAAATGATTTTATTTGTTTTAGGAAATTAAAGATATCCTCATTATTAAACGCGTTGGAAAGAGAGTACATTGGTGTAAGATGCTTAACTTTTTTAAACCTTGAGTTTGGCGTCACCCCAACTTTATCTAAAATGCTATATTGATCTTCTAATTCTGGGTATATCGATAGCAGCTTCTGGAGTTCAGAAATGTGCTGATCATACTCCTGATCTGTAATGTCCGATTGATTGAGGTTAAAATACGCCTCTCTTGATTTGGTTATTATATCTGTTAGCTCTTGGAGCCTGGATATTGCTTTAGATTTTTTTAACAACTAAAACCCTACGAATATGTACTTTTAGATTACTGATTTTTTTATACACTTCAAACGTAGTTTCAAGTAGTTTCTAAGATATCAATAATTTTATTTGATTGATCAACAATCTTATCTAGGTTAGAGACATGACTATGAACGAATTAGGCATAAATAAAAGACCAGAAGACACCAGAGTGGTAGTCGCAATGTCAGGCGGCGTGGATAGTTCGGTAGCGGCCGCTGTTTTAAAAGGAAAAGGCTTTAATGTAATAGGTCTGACCATGAAATTGTTTGATTACAAGAAAATAAACAAAAATAGCAAAACGTGTTGCGCAGGCACAGACATTATGGATGCAAAAAAAGCGGCGGCAGAAATTGGTATCCCGCATTACGTCGTCAATTTTGAGAAAGAATTCCGACAAAAGGTAATAGAAGATTTTATAAGTAGCTATTCGGGTGGAACAACACCCATTCCCTGCATTCGATGCAACGAACGCATAAAATTTAAAGATTTAATTGCAAAGGCAAAAGAATTAAATGCAGACTGCTTAGCTACAGGGCATTATGTTAAACGCGTTGAAGTAGAAAACACTGTTCAGCTTCATATAGCCAGCAATCCAGAAAAAGATCAAAGCTATTTTTTGTTTACAGTTACTCCTGAGGAATTGAAGTTTTTAAGATTTCCACTAGGCTCTGTAAAATCAAAATCTGAGACACGAGATCTTGCTAGAAAATATAACTTAAAGGTTGCTGAGAAAAGTGAAAGTCAAGATATATGCTTTGTTCCAGACGGATCTTACTCCGAAGCAATTAAAAAACTGAGGCCAAACGCCTCAATTCCAGGAGACATAATTAATTTAGATGGAGACGTTGTTGGCACCCACGAAGGAATAATTAAATATACTGTTGGGCAAAGAAAAGGCATAGGAATTCAAGCGTTACAACCAATGTTTGTCTTGGACATATGCGCTAATACAAATACCATCACTATTGGCCCCAGAGAAGCTCTCCGGCAAGCAAAATTTTATATTGACAATGTTAATTGGCTAGATGACACCTCTTTTGATGACCTTATTGGATCAACAAAAAATGTTCTTGTAAAAACTCGATATCAAAGAACACCAAAAATGGCAGACGTAAGCCCTTTACCAAATAAAAGAGCATTGGTAACTCTCTTTAATGAGGAAGAGGGTATATCACCAGGCCAAGCTTGTGTTTTTTATTGTGGAGAAAAAATACGAGTATTGGGAGGAGGATGGATAACAAAATGAATTGGGTTTTTATATGACAATAATTATTTCACCTGCAAAAAAGCTTACACCAACTAATAATAGCCTCGGGTTTGAGACAACAAGAAGTGAATTTCCTGATAAACTTAATGAACTAATAGATTACGCCAAATCATTAAGTGAGAAAGATTTAATTGATAAAATGAAAATCAGCTCCTCTTTGGCTCAGCTTAACTTTGATCGGTTTCAAAAATTTCAAAATAAACCAAGCTCAAATGCAACAACACAAGCAATTTACACTTTTAAAGGAGATACTTATGTTGGCCTGAAAGCCGAAACCTTTACTCACGATGATTTGCTTTTTGCACAGCAAAATGTATTAATCATTTCTGGACTATACGGGATGCTAAAGCCTCTTGATGGAATTCAACCCTATCGATTTGAGATGGGAACAAAAATTGACTTCAACGGTTACAAGTCACTTTATGAATTTTGGATAGACCCACTGTTTGAATTCATAAAAAAGAGGATAGAGAAAAACAAAAATGGGATACTTAATCTTGCTTCAGAAGAGTATTCAAAGGTACTCAATTTCAATAAACTAGATTGCAAGTTAGTTACCCCAACATTTAAGACAAAGAAAAACGGAAAATTGAAAACAGTTGGTATACTCTCAAAAAGAGCAAGAGGAATGATGGCAAATTATGTGATTAAGAATAAAATTAAAGAGTATGGAAAAGTTAATGAATTTTCAGAAGACGGTTATGCGTATTGCAAGCAACTTAGCACCTTATCAAGACCAGTTTTTATAAAATAGCTCCTTTTGAGTTTTTAACTCTTCTTTTCTGTCTTATTCCCAAACTTTTTTTTTGTCCCTCAATCAATAATTCTGTCATGGGGTGATTAGGAAAACTTGACGAGTAAGCTTTTAACAATTCAGTAATAGCTTCACCTTGATCAATGCTTTGATCCAGAGAAATAAGCCAATCGAAAAATATAACCCTACAAGAGCTAGAATCAATATTCTCTATGTTATAAGCCTCAAAGATCAAACCTTTTTCATCACAATTAACATCACCTTTGAAAATTTTACTTTTTTTGTCGCTCACAGGCTTATTCGCCTTTCTTTGGATTTAAAAAAACTAATAAAATCATAATGAAACTAAATATAAAAATAAATGGACCCAAGAGATATAAAAAAATATTGTAGCCTGTAAACTCAGGCTTAAATAGAATGTAAGAACCGTATTTTGATACTAAAAATTTCTCAATCTCTTCATCCGTGCGACCTTCAACTAACTGGTCCCGTATATAAAGGCGAAGATCTTTTGCAAACTCTGACTCAGAGCTATCTATGTTTTCATTTTGACATACTAGACAACGGATATTCGAGCTCAAATTTCTAGCTCTATCCTCTAATTTTGTATCATTTAAAATTTCAGATGGCTCTACAGCAAAAGCTTTTGAGGCTAAAACAAAAATTAAACAAATATAGTGAATACGCATTAGTTTATAACTTTACGCCTTAAATTTATTATATGAACTAAAAGATAGAAGGCTGATAAATCCACCTAGCGCCATTAATATTACCCCTAACCAAATAAAAGATATAAAAGGTTTAATGTACGTTCTCACCACCCAAGCATTTTCATCTATTTTATTTCCAAGAACCATATAAAGATCATCAGGAAACGTCGGCTTTATAGACGCTTCAGTTGTTACTTCATTACGTGAAGGATAGAGCCGTTTTTCTGGCAATAATGTACCAACAAGCTTGTTATTATTTAACACTTCAAATGAACCGGAGACTTTCTTAAAGTTTTTTTCTACTGAGTAATCAATACCTTTGAATACTATTTGGTACGATTTGAGATAATAACTCTCCCCTACTTCAACATTTCGAATATCCTCTACTTCCCAACTTGTTACTGCGGTGACTCCAAAAATAAGTAATCCGAAGCCAAAGTGAGCACAAGTCCGCCCAATCAATCTCGAATTTAATATAGGTGAGCGCTTTAAGCTGTCGATAAAGTTAAGTTGGGATTTAAAATACGAGGTAAATTCTAAAATGCTGCCTAAACAAACCCATGAAGACAGAAAAAGTCCGATAAATGTCAAAAGTTTAAACTCTTTCCATATGAATGCGCTAGCTGAAAAGGCTATAGAAATACAGATAAGGCCTATTATTGTTTTGATATTACTAAAATTTTTACCCTTCCAACGAATTTTGCTGGCGATAGGCAGCATAAAGGCAAAAATTATTACAAAGGGTGTAAGTGATACCTCATAAAAAGGTTCACCGACTGACACTTGTTCGTCGAACATTGCCTCAATTATAAAAGGCCAAATAGTGCCTAAAAAGACAATAGTTGCTATAACTAATAAAGTTAAATTCTGCACTATAATCCACAGCTCTTTGGAAGCGAAGTTAAGATTCATAAAATTTTTATGATTGGATCTTTTTGTTATGTAAATTACCAAACTTGAGGCAATTGCTAAAAATATTATCAACAGAATAAATAATCCTCTTGAAGGATCATTTGCAAAAGCGTGAACAGAGGTTATTAATCCAGATCGAACGACAAAGGTCCCGATCATAGAAAAAGAAAATCCCATGATCGACAATAGAATTGTCCAATTTAGTAAAGAGCTTCTCCTTTCAAGGATCAAAATACTGTGAATTAGAGCAAGGTTTATCAACCAAGGAAGCAAAGATACATTTTCAACTGGGTCCCAGAACCACCAACCTCCCCAACCTAGCTCATAATAGGCCCAGATACTTCCTAATAATATTCCAAGTGTTAAGAAAACAAAAGGGACTAAAGACCAAAATCTTATTAGACTGACGATATTTATCTTATGGTCATTTGTTAATAAAAACCCCACCGCTATAGAGAAGGGAATTGAAAGGCCTAAATATCCAAGGTACAAAATTGGGGGGTGTGCTACGAGAAGCACATCTTGTAAAATTGGATTGAGATCTTGACCGTTCAAAGGCGGAATTTCAAGTCTCTCGAATGGATTTGATAAAATTAGAAGATAAAATAAAAAAAGAGCTGTTGTCGATAATTGAATAAGAATTACGTTTCTTAATAAGGCCTTTGGATAACCACTTGAGCTAGCCTGAAATAAAAATAAATATACGGAAAGAATGAGCACCCATAATAACATAGAACCTTCGTGGTTGCCCCAAGCTCCTGCGACTTTATACAAAATGGGCTTTAGCGCGTGTGAATTATTCGCCACCAGCTTTACCGAGAAGTCGGAGTTGATAAAGCTTACGATCAACAATAAAAAAGAAATTGATAGTAATATGAATAGGAGACTTTCAAGTCTATTAAAAAACCTTGTGTATCCTGCCAGAACCGATCTAGTTGAAATATTATTGGCTATCAAACCAAGGTTAAGACAGAACGCAGATATTAAAAGAAAATGCCCTAATTCGCTGATCATAATTGATAAATCAATTAAGGCTTATTTATAAAAAAGCAACCTAATTCTTTTTAATTATTTTTTTACGTTTTCCAAGAAAGATCTATGGTACTTTTTATTTAAATCCAGAGCAAACTCTAGATCTTTTTTGTCAACCTGAATCGCTATCTGACTAAGGATACCTGCTAAAGCCTCTTCACGAGAAAGATCAACCTTCATTAAATTATTCAAGGCTATTTCTACAATCTCAGCAATAGCTTTTGCTTTTACTGCAGTTGCATTCAATTCTTCATCTAACATGTCATTTTCCTTTTGTTCTAATTTTTATTGCAAGGATCAGACCAATTATTTGATACTTGGTAAACTTTTTAGCATTAGATGTAACTTTGGCAAATAATGATGATTAATAATAAAGATCCTCTTTGATAGTTGGGCTTTGCTACTGTCTTTAAAATCTTGGGTAACCATAACCAAAAAATCAACTTCACTATTTTGAACATATTGCTCATACTGCTCCAGATCTATATTAGCTTTTTTGGTGTGGGAAAAAACTAGAACTCCAGCAATCATTCCATTTTTTTCGAAAAGATCGCATAAGTTTTTTTCATTGTTCTCCGCTCTTCTTATTTTCCAGCCTAAAAGGATTAATGATCGTTTTACCCAACTGACATAGCTAGAATCCTCTTGAGGAAAGAAAGAGGGCTCAAACAAATGATTTGAATTTTTCTCAATTAAGTCATTCATTAATTTCAAAATAATGTCTTTCAATTCTTGCTTAGAAACCATTTCAAAATTCAAAGACAGCGATGAAACAAAATCAGATACGATGTTCCTCTTTATATCCAATATGCTTGATAGATCTTGATTTGAGTAAACATCTTTTTTGAAAATAGACAGTATTTTTGTTTGTTCTCGTTTTAAAGTTTCAATAGCTTCAGATATCTCAATGTTATCGTTATCAATACCCTGCAAAGCAAAATCTTTTACCTGTGACTCTTGTGTAACATTCGTTGGTGAGGTTTCGTTAAGCCTATAAAAAATAACTGAAATAATAAGCGTACAAATAAACAACCCAATAAATGTTATATCAGCACTTAAAACCCCGTAGATTAAAGCTACTAAGCTAACGATAGTAAAAAACCAAATAAGAAATTGATAAAAGCTTGTCATTAAAAATCTGAATAACTATTGCCTTCTATGGAAATAGAACTACCATGGTGGACGAAGTTGTCAATATCATAGGATCATATATTTTGAAGATTTTAAAATATAGCGACGTTACGCCTAAAAATCTTTATTTAAATCGTCGAAAATTCGTCGAAGGACTAGGGCTTACATCACTAGCTTTTGTCGCTACTCCTACTACAGCGAAACTAAGTTATTCCACTAGTGCAAAGCCAAATACCATTGACGAGATAACAAACTATAACAATTTTTATGAATTTGGCACATCAAAAACTGATCCTGCGAAATACGCGCATAGTTTAACAACTGATCCTTGGGAAATTACATTTGAGGGAGTTTCTCAAAATAAGAAAAAATTTGATTTACCGGAAATTCTTAAAGGAAAAGCGATTCAGGAAAGAATATATAGATTGCGTTGCGTAGAAGGCTGGTCAATGGTTATACCTTGGATAGGGTTCCCTTTGCGTGACCTAATTAATGAACTCGAAATAGATAGTGATGCTAAATTCGTTGCTTTTGAGACTGTTTATAGACCTACGGAAATGAGAGGGCAAAAGCGTGCAACTTTGGATTGGCCATATCGCGAAGGCTTAACTATAGAGGAAGCTTTACATCCACTTACTTTTATTGCTACTGGTTTATACGGCAAAGAGTTACCTAACCAAAATGGAGCACCGTTCCGGCTCGTGGTACCATGGAAATATGGCTTTAAATCAATAAAATCGATCACTAAAATTTCATTTATAAAAGAGCAACCTTACACTACATGGAGTTCAAAAAGCCCCAGGGAATATGGCTTCTATTCCAATGTAAACCCAAATGTTGATCATCCTCGATGGTCGCAAGCAACTGAAAGAGTAATAGGTGAGGGCCTCTTCGGTGAAAGACGAAAAACTGAGCTCTTTAATGGATATATTGAAGAAGTTGGAGATCTTTACAAAGGTATGGATCTGAAAAAATACTACTAAAATAATGACTTTAAGCAGTTTGTTTAGGTCTCTACCCATTTCATTGCTATATTGTATTTTCCTAATCCCAATACCCCTATATTTTTATTGGGGAACAGTTAATCAACTAGGTCCCGACCCTATGCGGTTTTTAGAGCATAAATACGGAGAACTTGGGCTTATATTTCTACTAACAACTCTTTCAATTTCACCACTTTTTAAATACGCAAAGATTAATTTAATGAGGTATAGACGTTGCATTGGATTGGTTGCATTTTATTATATCGTTTCCCATATTTGTGTATATTTTTTCCTCGATATCGGTCTCTCAATTGATATCTTGTTATCTGATCTACAAAAAAGATATTATATAATTGCAGGCTTTTTTGCTTTTATAACTTTGATACCCTTAGCGCTCACGTCGAATAATTTCGCACTTCGTAAATTAGATATCAAGACATGGAATAGGATCCACAGCTTAATCTACATAGCAATAGTGTTATCAATTTTTCACTTCATTTTGATGTCTAAAACCTGGACAGGAGAGTTATATCTGTACACAGGCATAACAATTTTTATTCTCATTCTGAAGATAAAAAGCACTAAGCTTTATAAAAAACTTTCAACGTATTCTAACGCCGACATTTCGAAATAGGTAGCGTGTTTATAGCCAATATCGATTGGATTTGGGTCTATTATTTCAATATCTATTGAGTTTGACGCAGCTATTCTAAGTGCTATTTCTGTAATATTTACACTAAAGGAAGTTCCCATAAAAACCATTTTGTCTGCTTTAATCATTCTTCGTTGAGCCTCACCTATCCTGTATAAATCTGTATAAATTTCATCAAACAAAAGTACGAACGGTTTTAGCGAATAACCTAGAGTAGGATGATATTTTTGTTGTTTGTTTTTTTCTATTTTAAAATACTCCAGCAGTGTTTTAATCAAAGAGTCATCAGACTTTGGGTCGTCATCATGAGTGAACCCAAGACGAGATATTTTCTCCCAAGGAGCATCAATTATCGAAGTGTCTTTACCCTCCTCTACAAAAATGGTGACTTTATCTAGACGGCCGTGTATCGGGATATATCTTATATTACCGGCTTTTCCGTCTAGCCCATCAATGTTTTGTGTAATCAAATTCTTATTTGAGAGCCATCTATGAACATCATTTGGTTCTGCATTCCTATATTTCGCAAACCGTTTGAAATACCACAATAGAAATTGTTCGGGATTATTTAAATACATGTATCTTGTTGCCATTTCCTGAGGTGTATAGTTTTCACTACCGATAGTCCAAAATCCATCGGCACCACGAAAAGTAGGAATGCCACTATCAGAACTTACACCTGCTCCAGTTATATATAAAGTTCCCATTTTTTTTATTTTAGTATAAAATTACATCTTATTTGAATTAAAAGGATATTATGAAACTTAAATTCTTTCCAATAATTTTAGGCTTATTTATTTTTTTCTTTGCACAAAACGTTTTTGGGCAAGACTTCGTTGTCAAAAAAAAGTATCGTGATTGGGCTGTATACTCTTCTTCATCTAATGAATGCTTTCTAGCCTCAAAAGCAAAAAGAACAGCCTCATATTTTAATTCCAGAGAGGTTTTAGGCAAAAATAGGCAAAACTCATTTATATATTTGTCCGTAAATAAAAATAAAACAAACTATTCAATGTCATATTTCTCTGACTATCCATTGAAAATTAATATTTCTGGCTCTATGAATATTGATAATAGAAAGGTATTTGGGATAATGGCTTTGAATTCTAATGAAAACTCTAGAAGTGAGCATGCTATAATTAACGGCTTTATGAAAGAGGATATAACATTGCTCCTTGGTGGGAATAGATTAACAATCGAATTACAAGGCATAGATGGCTCTATGCTAGTAGATCAATTTAGCTTGATGGGATTTACAAAATCATTTAATTTTCTTCTCTCATCTTGCAACTAAAATCTGATACTAAATAAAAATGAGTTCTGCTTTAATAATCATAGATATGCAAAACGACTTTTGTTATGGTGGAGCATTGGCAGTGAAAGATGGTGAAAAGCTGGTAGAACCTATAAACCGTGCCCAAGAAAAATTTGATACTATAATATTAACTCAAGATTGGCATCCTAAGGAACATAGCTCATTCGCATCAAATAATAGCGCCAAAGTTTACTCAAACATAGAAATGGATTATGGCTCTCAAATTCTCTGGCCTGATCACTGCATTCAAGGTTCAATAGGAGCAAATTTTCATAAAAATTTAAATACTAATAACTCAAATCTTATTCTTAGAAAGGGATGCAATCCAAAAATTGATAGTTACTCCGCTTTTTTTGAAAATGACAAAAGTACAACCACTGGACTAGAAGGATATTTGGTAAAAAAAGCAATAAAGAGACTTTATTTATGTGGGTTAGCTTTTGATTATTGTGTTTTTTATTCTGCGTTAGATGGGATAAATCTAGGCTTTGACGTGTTTGTTTTTCAAGATTTAACCAAAGCTATTAATCTCAACAACTCTGAGAACTTTGCAAGAAAAACAATGATTGAAAAAGGAATAAAGTTAATCAATTTTATTTAAAATATAAAAACCGGCAGTTGAAATACGCTTTAAACTAACTACATAATTGTAGCAATACTTGGAGGATACAATGTCCACATTTGATGAAAGAAAAGATGGTTTTGAGAATAAATTCGCACATGAGCAAAATTTAACATTTAAAATCGAAGCATTGAGAAATAAGCTATTAGGGGCTTGGGCTGCAGAACTTAAAGGCTTAGACGAAGATGAAACCCAACAATATATCAAAGATGTTGTTAAGTCAGATTTCCAAGAAGCTGGAGACGAAGATGTGTTCAGAAAACTAAAAGATGACCTAGAAGGGTTAGTTGATGATCAAGCCATTAGAGCAAAAATGAATGAATGTCTACAAGCTGCTAAGGATAGAGTATCAAATGGCTAGTCTATAGAAAATTTATATCCCTTTAAAGACAGTAGTTTTTAAATTTTTTTGTTAGATATGGATGCATCATCACATTACTCCTATGCACTGCCAACATCGCCTGAATCTTTATATAAGTTGCTTAAAGATTTAAAAATTGAATTTGATATTTTTGAACATCCTCCTCTATTTACTGTAAATGATGCAAAGAAGTATAGAGAAAATATGCATGGATTTCATACTAAGAACTTATTCCTACGAGACAAAAAGAAAAAAAATTATTTGGTTATAGCTCATGAAGATCGCTTAATCGATCTAACGCTATTAACTGAAAGAATAAGATCATCAAGGCTTTCTTTTGGCAGTAAAGAAAGGCTTTTTGAGGAGCTTGGAGTATTTCCAGGTGCTGTAACCCCGTTAAGCGTCGTAAACAACAAAAAAAAGGATATAAATATCTTTCTAGATGCTGAAATGTATGGAAAAGACACAATTTTTTGTCATCCACTTGTAAATGATAGAACAATAGCTTTGAGCTATAATAGCCTTATAATTTATTTTGATTATCTAGGTTTATCTTTCGAAACAGTAAATTTGAGTTTCTAGTTTTTTCTTTTGCTTTCAAGATATTGTTTCAACTTAATAATTTCACTTTGAGACATGCTGTAACTATGTTCTGTATCTGGAAAAGTATTGGCTTTTACTGAATTAACAAATTCTCTGAATGCGTTTTCAGCAACATCGGCAACATTTCCAAAACGCTTAGCAAATTTTGGCTTGAATGTATTAAATCCTCCTATCAGATCATAGCCATTTAATAATTGGCAGTTTCCTGCTGAACCGCCACCAATTGAAAACGTAAATATAGATACAGCTCTATCAACTTCGCGGGCTACCTCAGCTGGGACTGCTTCGATCTCTATTCCTACCGCTCCAGCATCCTCTATAGCAATTGCATCTTCGATAATTTTAACCGCATCTTCAGCATTTTTACCCTGCATCTTGAAACCACCATATACATGAACTAAATGCGGTAATAATCCAACATGGCTCATAACGGGAATGCCCGCTGAAGACACTGCCCTGATGATATCAACTCGATCTTTCCCGCACTGTAATTTGATCGCATCAGCACCGCTCTCTTTCATCATTTTTGAAGCATTTTTAATTGCCATACTTTTTGTAGAAAAAGAACCATAGGGCATAGCTAAAATACAGAATGTATTCGGTGCGCCTTTTCTAACAGCCCTACAGTGTTGTATCATCTGATCAACCGTGACTGAAAGTGTATTCTCATGGCCATAGAGTGTCATTCCCAAGCTATCACCAACACCAATTATATCAATACCAGCAGCTTCTGCCCATTGTGCAGACAGAAACTCTCCAACTGCAACCATAGCCAATCGTTCTTTATCAGCCTTCTTTTTTTTAAGATCTAGAATAGTGAGCTTTTCTTTTTTCTTAACCAATTCTTTCACCTAAATGGCGCGGTTGACGGGGCTCGAACCCGCGACCTCCGGCGTGACAGGCCGGCACTCTAACCAGCTGAGCTACAACCGCGCGTATGAACACAAGTCCACAGTTGGTGGGTGATGAGAGACTCGAACTCCCGACATCTTCGGTGTAAACGAAGCGCTCTACCAGCTGAGCTAATCACCCATTAGTATTTGATTAGCCTCTTTCTTTCTTAAACTCAAGAAATAATTCGCTCAAAAAAACCAATTCAGTTGGGTAGCTCAACTTCGCTTGACTTTTCACCTTTAAGATCATCACTATTTTCATACTTGGAGAAATCCCAATCGATACTTTGTAAACTTTCTATCAGAGCAACTCTCAACACCTCTTCTACTGTTGTCACTGGGATAATTTCTAGTTCGTTTTTTACGTTATCAGGGATATCCACCAAATCCTTTGCGTTTTCTTTTGGAATGATCACAGTCTTTATTCCGCCACGTAGTGCTGCAAGGAGTTTTTCTTTCAAACCTCCAATTGGCAAAACATTTCCTCGAAGAGTGACCTCCCCTGTCATGGCGACATCTTTTCTTATTGGTGTCTCTGAAAGCATACTTACTATTGAGGTAACCATCGCAATGCCAGCTGATGGGCCATCTTTAGGTGTAGCACCTTCTGGGACATGCACATGTATATCATACTTGTCAAATAAAGTTGGAATAATACCAAAAGATGGTGACCTAGAGCGCACAAAGCTTGAAGCGGCATCAATACTTTCTTTCATGACTTCACCTAGCTTTCCAGTGGATTTCATCCTACCTTTTCCAGGCAACTTTATTGCTTCAATTGAAAGAAGATCTCCGCCAACTTCGGTCCAGGCTAGCCCGGTTGCAACACCGATTTGATTTGATTCCTCAGCTAAGCCATATTTAAATTTCTTAACTCCAAGGAGATCACTTATGTTTTTTTCATCAACTTTTAAAGACTTTTTCTTATCCTTAATAATATGTGTTAACACTTTCCTACACAATTTAGAAATCTCTCTCTCGAGGTTTCTGACACCTGCTTCTCTAGTGTAATGCCGTATTATTTCATAAAGACCTTTATCCTTTAGTACAAATTCGTTTTCCTTAAGGCCATGGTTATCGACTTGCTTTTTAATGAGATGTCTTTTGGCAATCTCCGCCTTTTCGTCCTCAGTATATCCGGACAGCTGAATAACTTCCATCCTATCAAGTAGTGGTCTAGGCATGTTGAAGGTATTTGCTGTTGTAATAAACATCACATCTGACAAGTCATACTCAACTTCCAAATAGTGATCCGAGAAAGTAGAATTTTGTTCAGGGTCCAATACTTCGAGCATTGCGCTAGCAGGATCTCCTCTGAAATCATATCCCATTTTGTCTATTTCATCCAATAATATCAGTGGGTTAGATGTCTTCGCTTTTTTCAT
>CACBNQ010000023.1 GCA_902540655.1 uncultured Alphaproteobacteria bacterium
CTATCTGTAGTTACTATTACATTATCTATCCTTCTACAGTTCGTAGCCGCTATAATCGGCCAAGCTATCAGTGGTTTGCCATTGAAAATTCGCAAATTCTTTCCTGGTAATCCTTTAGACCCTCCCCTGGCAGGGATGATACAAATAGTTTTTAACTTATTTTTCATGGATCTATGTTTATATCAAGAAGCTGAAAAACTCAATATCATATGATTTATTTAGATAGCTCTATTTTTTGTTCGCCTAAGAAGCTATTACTTAAAAATTTGTAGTAATGAGGAAAGAAAGTATAACATGTAACAATTTCGGACGCTTTATTTAACACTCAATTTTTAAAGATTAAAAGTTTATTGAATTTTTTCTATTGAAAGCACACTGATAATTCCATATTGGCGCTTGCCTCTATAAAAAGGTATATCAACTTTTTTAGTTATATTATAGTTGTAGGGCAGAATTTTCGTCGATAAGTTACTATTGTTATTACTGTTAATAAGTCGAACATCAATTAGCGTAGTAAATTTTTTTTTCGTCAGATCAATATATTTAAAGTGATTGCCATGTGGACCGATTACACCAACAGGGTACCTGAAATAAAAAGCTAAGTTTAGTTGTCCACTGTCATACCAATTAAGTGTTGCTAAAGACTCCAATTCTTTTTCCTGAAGATTTTTTGTCAAAATGTCTGCAATGTGTCCCCAATCCAGCAGCTCCCTAGTATTATCCCATCTCGGTATTTTCTTATCAAAGCTTCCAGTGATGAAACCTGTTTTTGCATGAATTAAAATACTTGAAATGATGGCGACGATTAAAAAAACACTAACAACTTTCAAAGTTATAAGATGGTGTTTGTATGATTTCATCAAGATTAGTCTGTTTGATGCAACAGGAATCAATAACATCCATCCAACCATAGACCAGTGAGAATAACTGTTATCGGAAAATAAAATTAAAATGTTAAATATGATTATCGTTGGTAGAGATAGGAGAATGAGAAATTTTTCATTTACAGTAATGGATTTTTTATTTTCCATTAAACTTATAATAATCAAAAAACCAGTAGTTGGTAGCAACAAGAAAAGCTGCGCAAATATAGAGTTAATAATGTGAATAATATCAAAGCGAAATGAGCTTCTGTTTCCATGAAAATTGAAGCTATCAAAGTTATTTTCCATATTCCAAAGAAATACAGGTAACAACCCTAGTATAGAAATTAATAGAGAAATATAAAAGTTTTTTGTCAATAGCACATTTCTTCTCCACACAATGAAAGCAATAAATAGAGTTATTCCAAAAAGATAAGCTTGGTATTTTGATAGAAATGCTATTGATAAAAGTAGGCCTAGTGAAATCCAAAGATAGGTATTATCTTCCTTATTAAAAATCAATCTTATTGCTATAAACGTCGCACCAGCGACAGAGAAATTTAAAGAAGCATCGGGTACAATAAATAGACCCCCTGATAAAAAGAAAAATGGAGAAATAAAATATAGAATAGCTGAAACGACTCCAGTCTGCTTCGAATACAACATAGACGAAATCTTATATAGAAAAACGCTTGTTAATAGCCCAAAAGCAATGAAAGGAATTCTAAAAATATTTAACTGAATAATTTCAAATCGGTGTAAAATATATGAAACCCACATCATTAATGGGGGATGATCAAAATAAGATAGAGAAAAGTATCTACTAACGGTTAAGGTATAAGCCTCATCGTTGATTAAAGGGAGATGTTTTATTACTGCAAGTTTTGTAAGGCAGAAAATTATGAACAAAAATATAAGCAAGTGCGTTTGATTGTATGCTTTGCTTGTCATTTTCTCACTTAGACTTCCAGGTAAAAATAGATGTGAGT
Source organism: uncultured Alphaproteobacteria bacterium (assembly GCA_902540655.1). Taxonomy (GTDB): domain Bacteria; phylum Pseudomonadota; class Alphaproteobacteria; order Rhodobacterales; family Rhodobacteraceae; genus CACIJG01. The sequence continues at coordinate 1,853 of CACBNQ010000023.1, forward strand.
GTAAAATTCCAAACAGCGCCAAAGCAAGCACCAATAAAACTTGAAATAAGCCAATTAGATGAAAAACTAAAAAGATAGGTGGCGATAGCAATATTTGTTAACGCTCCCAAAGAACAAATTAGATAAAAGGAAAACAGTCCTCTGATTAGGTCTAGAGATTTTAACTTTCGTTCCTGAAATGTAATGATGTTATTTAGGAAATAGTTTGAGGTCATGGCAGCAATTATTCCTAATGTTTGAGAAGTAGGAAACTGATCTATTAATAGAATAGCGAGACCAGTAATCGACAATTGCACAAATATACCACTTAGTCCAACCATGCAGAAAAGTATAAATCTTATAGAAACTCTGCCGTTAAGTATCTGAGACAAAACGAGACCTATCAATTCCAAGGCGGTAAGAAAACTCATCTTACTTTCACCAGCAACACGGTTTTTAAAGCTGTATCCGATTTCCCTGATCTCAATACTTGTTCCAGATGTCGCTAAAAAGTCTGCTAGAACTTTGAAGCCCTGAGTTTGTAACTTATCGGATTTCTTTAAAAAAGACTCTTTTTTAACCATGAAGAAACCTGATAAAGGATCAGTAGATTTTATTCTAAGAAGCTTCTTTATCAAAAATGTTGTTACCTTGCTCCCTAATTTTCGGATCTTCGAGAACGCATTAAGGGCAATTTCTCCATTATTGGTAAATCTACTGCCAACTACGATATCTAGTGAAGCATTTTTAGAAAATAGATCTAACATGTCTTTAAGTTTAGTCGCATCGTGTTGAAGATCACAGTCCATTACAGCAACTAACTCAGATTTTGCAGCAAAGATACCCTCGATTATCGCGCCAGAAAGCCCCCTTCTTCCGACTCTATGAATAAGATGAATTTTTGATGAATTTTTTATAAAATTTTTTATCTCGAAACTTGTTCCATCTGGACTATTATCATCGACAAAAACTATTTCATGCTCAACACGCTTTAAACTCTTGTCCAACATTTCTAAAATTTTAGAAATGTTGTCTCTCTCGTTATAGGTTGGAATTACAATTGAAACTGTAGGTTTTTTCAAAAATATGCTCCTTTGTCTTAGTATTAAAAACGAAAGGTGTTTTTGTAAATGATTAAGTGTTATCATATCATTTTTCAGGAGGTGAAGCATGTGGGGTGGAATCTACGCATTGATATTTTCGGTTTCAACTATTCTATCCGCTGACAATCCAATTAAAAATGGGTTTCCCGTGAGTGAGACTAAGAGCTATGCAAAACACACATTGTCTGCTGTTGAGTTTCAGAATCAAATAGTAGGCCAAGAGGTTCAATATTCATTTTATGAAAGTAAAAAATTTGGGCCCTTGCAAAGAGGGCAATCGATATCTCTCACCGATCAGGGAGGCCTTTGGTTAGGCTACGGTTTCATAAGGAAAATAACCTTAACTGAGTCTATTGGTTTAAACTTTGATTTTTTTCCAGGAATATATTTGAAAAATAATGAAGAAGATTTGGGCGGGTGGCTAATGTTTAGGTCAGGTATCGAGCTCGAATATTTATTTGATGGTGATTGGACAATATCATTAGGTTATGATCACAGATCAAGCGGCGATTTATGGGAATATAACCCTGGCTTGGAAACAGTAAAAATTAGTCTGACCAAAAGCTTGATATTATAATCAGGAAACCTACTCTAGAAAAATTTGCTAAATATAAACAAATTAAAATTTGAATTCAAATATTTTTAAAAATTGCTTAAAAACGAGATTGTCGAATTTTAATAGTGGGGACAATAGGGCGTAACTTTAAAGACAAAGTTTTTATTTTATACAATTTTGTACAGACTTTCACCCAAGGACAAAAAAAGGGAGCTCTGAAAGCTCCCTTTTTCTTTTCGCTATATTGTATCTTTGTACTTATTATGTCGTTGTTGAAGAAGAGCTTTCTTGAATAGCGACTACTATTGCAGCAACGGCTGCTGCTGCTATAGCGACTGTTGACCCAACGGCTGCTGCTGCTCCTGCTGCTGCACCTGAAGCAGCTGCAGTAGATCCTGCTGCACCTGCACCAGCGGATGAACCCGCTCCAGCACCTGCAGATGATTGAGCAAACGACGGCACTGCCAAAGACAATACAAATATCAAAGTTGTTATTAATTTTAAAATACGCATAAAGTTAACTCCTACGTTTAGCTAGCTGAATCATTTATACATCAATTAATTTGGTTTTAAAATATATTTTTTTAAAAAAAACTTTTTTAATTAACCATTTTGCTTATGTGTTAAAAACGCAACATAATAAGAATTCTAGATTTTTTGAAACGCATACATATTGTATGTTAGAAAATATTGATTTGACGGGCTTATCCATTGCTTAGAAACAATTACGATGGTCGTGCCTGCAAGCAAATCGTACTCGTTTTTATAACTGTAATGTTCATTTTCACACTTCTCTATAACCCTATCGATGGTCAGCTCAAGTTCTAAAATTTGAATAGTCTTGGATGGAATTTTTTTTCCTTTACACTCGAATGTTATATCATCGTATCTATTCTCACCATTTAGATATCTATGGACTTTGTTGTAAAAAGCTGTAGGAGATTTAAATAAATCTTCGGGACTCTTATACTTTAAAGAATAAAGATCTTGTGAGTAACCTCGAGTGGCAATAAGAATACCTTGATCATAAGCTAAACTTATGCCATCTGCACTTACCCATGTTAGTTTTTCTTTGTTATTGCCTAATGCAATGAGAGTCGCTTGATTTTTGAAGTCTGTTGAGGATATAAGAACTATAGGCTGGTTAAACTTCGAAAGCCAACGACGTGTTTTTCTTATATCCCCACGTGAACTTGATTCTGCAGGGACTGCTTCAAAGCTTTTCTTTGCTAGATCTCTATATATCCCATATAACTCTTTTCTCTCCTTTTTAACTATATCATCCGATGAGCAAGAAATTAAAAAAACTACAAATGATAAAATAAACATCTTTAAAATCATCGAAATACTCTTTTCCAATTATCGTGAATTTTTTTGGTGTCATATTCGCTTATGGTATTGTAAAGATATTTATCTTTACTCAAATTAAGTTTTGCTCCCCCATCCCCGGTTATTGGTCTAATTACGGCATTAGCTACAGCTTTTGATTTCTTTCCTGTAAACCATGTTATTGGTGCTTTAATTGTCAATCCTTTTTCAAAAGATCCTTCGCCAAAAGTTGAAAAAGGTACGTCTGTTAAGGTTGCATATGCGCCAAACTCCCAGCCATTGTTGAAAGATCTTTTTATTGAAAGTGTTGATCCTAAATCCCCTGCAAGATATTTTCCAAAATCAAGTTTTACAATCCAGTCTTTTGGTAAATCATAGTAAATTGATGCTAGATAAGTGCTATAGTGTTCATTTTTTAAATTGAAGTTACCCAAAGTATCCCTTTTCTGTACTTTGGCAGCATCTAGACCAAAACCATATGGTTTCTGATTGTTCTTCCAAATTATTTCCGCTCTTATACCTGCATGCATTAATTCCAAAAGTCCCACATTAACTACTGCATATAAATATGGTGCAGGCTTTAAATATTGATCTAATGTTAAAAAATTAATAAATAAATTTGAACCAATGTCTCTATGGTAATACATAAAGTCAGATCTTACGTTAGGAAGGCCCGATTTGGGCCCTCGTTTCACTTCATCCATTATTCCTGTTATTGGCTTTCTAAGTGATCCAGAGATTGAAGTTAAAGGTGTAATTTTATATCTGCCAGATAACTCAGCTCCGATATGGTATCTTATGGGAGAATCGGGATCAAAGAGCATTACGTCTAAATATGGGTAAAAAGACCAGGAAAGATCGTTGCCTTTTTTCTTATAATGATCAAAAAATAATTTATTAGAGTTACTTATCGTAACCGATCCCAATAAATTCTCGGGACCATCAAATTTTAATTCATTTTCTTCAAAAGATTCTCTACTCATGGTTATCTCAGATACAACTAAATTAGATTTAAATTCAATAACGTTAATTTGAAACTCTTTTGCACTAGAAGGGGTAGTAAGTGAGAGTATTCTTGCGACTCTGCCAATCATTTGAGATACGTTGAGATACCTTCGATTAACTATCCCAACCTCTACATGATTTTGGAATAATTTGAGCGCTTTAAGTTCGATGCCTTCTAGCGCCAACAATCTTCTACTCTCAGTCATAATTTCTTTCTCTGACTTTGGATCTTGAGAACGATACTTTGTTTGAAGAATTGGCATAGGTGCTGGCTCAGTTCCACTTTGATAAGGACTATTCTTAGGATTTATACCCAAGTTTACTGTAAGTCCTAGCGCATCTCCATTCATCAAAGTCGCCATAACTGTCAAAGTCGGATCAAAGCTGTATTTGATACCTAAATTAATGTCACTCTTTCGATTAAACCCCTTTGGTGATGAAGTTTCTCTGCTATACACGTCCGAAGAAAACTCTGATATTATTTGCCATCTTTCATTCACTCTATAACTTGCCGAAAAAAAGGGTGAATTTTCACCCGAAAAAATATTATCAAAGACCAAAGTTCCGCCTCTGCCAACATCTCTATATCCTCTGTTATTCCTTCCAAATATATTATTGAAAGTATTTTTTCCTGCAAAGCGGCCCCATCCAACTCCACCCGAAATTTTTAGTTTAGGTCCGAAAGACCTCGTCATGACAAAATATTCCCCAGAGTAGATACCTGTGCCTATAAAGTCTCTCAACCCAAAGGCAACAGATGGAAAAATATATTTTTCTTTGAACATCAAATAATGAAGGTCGAAACTTCTGTCCCAAGTGTAACCGTTGTATCCTCCACCTGGGACACGGGCATACCTAAAGGCACCGGTAAGATTTTCTAGAATTTGAAAAGATAGATTAACTCTTATAGTCCCACCAAAAACAGATGAGGAAACTGAAAATTGGCCATCTGGCAAATTAGTTGCTAAAGGCAGATCGATATCACCTGGCATACCGAATGAGTTCATCGAGATAGTATCCTCAAATTCACTCGCTATAATTTTTTGTGTTAAGTTGAAATTTATAATGGACGCAGCAAAGCTAGCAAAAACTAAACACCTTATAAAACCCATTATATTTTATCCAAAACCTACATTCTTCTTTTCAAGGACTCTGTTTTGACCAAAGAGCCAAACTTTCTAGTTCTACTGTTGTAGTCAGACAAAGCTATTTTTAAGTCTTCAACTGAAAAATCTGGCCATGGGTGTTCAGAAAAATAAAGTTCACTATATGCTGATTGCCATAGAAGAAAATTTGACAAACGTCTTTCTCCAGCAGTTCTAATTATTAAGTCTGGGTCTGGTAGGTTACGGCTATCCAGATGATGAGAAAAAAGATTTTCATCAATCTCTGTCTCACTGATTTTTCCCTGTGAAATCAGTGAGCCGATCCGTCTAGTTGCTCTCACTATTTCAGCCCTACCTCCATAATTTAAAGCTAACGTCAATGACATGCCATCATTACCCTTAGTTAAATCAACTAAATTTTTTATATACTTTTGAATAATTTTTGGAAATGGCCTTATGTCACCGACTATGGAAACCTTTACATTTTCCTGGTGTAGCAGTGTAAGTTTTTTATTTAAATAATATTTGAATAGGCTCATGAGCGCTTTAACTTCGTAAACGGGTCTATGCCAGTTTTCAGTAGAGAAAGCGTATAGAGTTACATACTTTATATCTAAATTAACACACTCTCTTAAAATTATTTCTACATTTTCGGCGCCCTTTTTATGCCCTAATGCTCTGGGCAGACCTCTAATAGAAGCCCATCTTCCATTGCCGTCTAAAATAAAGCCGATATGCATGCCAACCTGCCAAAAAAAATTTTTAAGATGTTAGTTGAATAAATATAAAGAATAAAGAAAAAAGTAATGGTTGATGTAAAATATAAATGACCAATGATTTTCGCCCAACATATTCAATAAGTTTCAAAACCATACTTGGTTGGGGATCGGTAATAGATATATTTTTATATTTTTTATTTGGTATCTCATTGATAATACTCCCCAGCCAAAATCCAAAAAAGTAGAAAGTGATCCAAGGGATTATGGGATAAAAATCATTGGTTAGGGGTAGCTCCTTGCTAAACCCAAGCCATGAAAAAATAAAAGGTATATTAAAGGTTATTTCACTTATGCTAATCAAGCCTGTTCCAAGACAAATTAGTAATAATTGAAAGTTGGAGTTTATCTTAATTAATATCAAGCTGACTATAGAGCATACTGAAAGAAAGTGTAAAATACCAAAGAAAATAAAATTACTTTTATCTAAAATAAAAGTCAGGATTGAGATAGCAATAGAGATTGAAATCAGCCTAAATATGCGTCTTACCATTTTAGATTTATAGCTATTTGATAGGCTTAGTAGTCTGGATGATATACCGGCTATAGTAATGAAGCTTAAACCTATAAGCTGAGCTATTATTAGGCCCAAACCCTGTGTTACCACTCGAATATCAATGAAACCAAAATACCCTAGATCCCAATAAAAGTGATATATTATCATAGCGAATACACATACACCTCTCGAAATATCCAGAAGAAAAATCCGCAATCTTTATCCTTACATAAAAATAAACTTCTTTGATATTTTAGCCTTGATGATTTTTAAGTAAACCCAAACAAACACTTGCAATAAAAAAGAAAAAAATGTCTATTTATTTTAGAGATTTGATGCGAGGAGAGAGTAGTGGAGCTAACAAGTATCACGCAATTATTATCAGGATACGATAATGCGCTCTTTGCAAGTTTTTTCGTATCTATACTGATTATAGTTTCAGGGAGAATACATCTTCGATATTCTTCGAGAAGTAAAGAACACCTTGAGATTCAAAAAATTCATTTAGGCTCTACCCCTAGGATAGGTGGTTTAGCAATATTGGCAGGATGCGCTTATGGCTGGTACGGCATAGAAAATTTTTCGGCTAAGTACCTTGGTTACATAGTCGTTTCTGGAATGCCCGTACTAATTTTAGGTCTTCTGGATGACTTATATTTTCAAGTCAGGCCTCTATATCGACTACTAGGTGCCTCTCTATCTTCCATTATTGCAATTATCCTATTGGATACTTGGATGACTAGAGTGGACGTTGTATTTCTTGATCAGCTCTTTTTCATTGCACCCTTCGCTATTCTTTTCACAGTATTTGCAACTACCGGGGTAGCTCATGCTTTCAACTTGATTGATGGACTGAATGGACTGTCGTTAGGGATATCTCTATCCACGTCATTTTTTTTGACCGTAGTTGCTTGGTTAACATCTGATGCCCTTGTAATATTACTTTGCTTGATTTTCTTTTTGAGCACCTTAGGTTTGTTTTTGTTAAACTTTCCATGGGGAAAAATATTTTTAGGCGATGGAGGGGCATATTTCCAGGGACATTGTTTGTCGTGGATAGCTATACTTTTGATGGTGAGGAATCCAGAAATCACAGCTTGGTCCATACTTTTGATATTCTTCTGGCCTGTTGTTGAAACAATATTTTCGATTTATAGACGAGTTTACAGAAAGAAATCAGCATCATTAGCTGATAGAGAACATTTTCATCAATTAGTTTTTGAAAAGATAAGAAAGTTGAAATTTTTTCAAAACAGCCTAAATCTTGCCAATTCTTTCTCAACTCTTTTGATCTTACCATTGTTTATAATACCAAACCTGCTAGCGTTAGTATTTTACAATGACATTGAAAAAGCTACTATCGCTTTTTTCCTTCTTCTTGGCTTATACGCTTTTTCTTATCAAAGAATAAAGACTTCATTCTAAATACTTAAATAAAGTCTCTTAAAATAGAATTCAGAAAAAGATTCGAGCGTGGCATTTGGTATTGAACTAAATCAATAGGTTTTACCCATTCAATTTTTTGATTTAGCAAACTGGTAATAGATCCATCCCATTTTCTGCATACATAAAGAAAGAGTATTGTTTCATTCATTTCTTCTTCATCTACTGCAAAAGTAAGAGGCGCTATGCAAGTTTTTGTGATAGCTATATTTAATTCTTCTCGAATTTCCCTTACAAGACCTTGTTCTAAGGTCTCACCACTCTCTATCTTCCCTCCGGGATATTCCCAATAGCCATTATACTCCTCTTTATTTTTCCTTAGGGAGATCAAAACCTCATTTTTCTCATTGATTAAAGCAAGCAAGGCAATAAGACGTCTCTTCATGATCTATAATCCGCGTTTATCTTTATGTAATCTTCCGTGAGATCTGATGTCCAAACCATGAACTCTTTACTACCCTCCCCTAGGTCGACTGTTATATTTACAGTCTTTCTTTTCAATGCATGGGATAATTTGGTATCATCTATTTTTTTATTTGCTTGGCCATCTTCGCATAATAGAAACTTCTGAATATAAATTTTTATTTTTTCAATTTTTAAATTTATCTTTGTTTTTCCAATAGCCATTATAAGTCGTCCCCAATTGGCGTCTTCTCCAGCTATAGCAGTTTTAACCAAAAGAGAATTTGCTATTGAAAAACATATTTTTCTGGCACTAGTAGCAGTTCTTGCGTTTGTTACAGTAATTTCAATGAATTTCCTTGCTCCCTCACCATCCATCACAATCTTTTTTGCTAAATCTATCATTGCTTTTTTTAGTTCTATGTAGAAAGTATTCAAAGCTTTCACTTTTTTTTCTTTTGTAACCTTAAGAGGTATCTTATTAGTTGTTGCTACAAAGACTGAGTCAGAAGTCGAGGTGTCACCGTCAACAGAAATTCTATTGAAGCTTTGATCAACAGCTTTTTTTGTTAATACTGATAGTGTCTCTTTATCAATTGCAAAGTCAGTAAATAAAAAAGCGAGCATCGTTGCCATTTTCGGATATATCATGCCGGAGCCTTTAGCAAAACCCGATATTCTAAATACTTTATTACAGACTTTAAATTTACTTGTATAAGACTTTGGTTTCAAATCTGTTGTCAAAATTGCGTTGGATGCATCCTTAAAATAAGATGGGGATAAATTTCGTTCAAGGTAATCAAAATGCAAAATGATCTTTTTATGAGGTAGTTTTTCTCCAATAACTCCAGTTGAAGCAAAGAAAATATTTTTTTTTTCACAACTGAAAATGGTAGCCAAAGCAGCTGCCTTTTCTTTACAAGCTACTAATCCATCTTTACCAGTGAATGCGTTGGCATTCCCAGCGTTTATTAGCAAGACAATTTTCTGCTTAAGATTTTGATCTTTTTTGTTATTTTTTTTTGACCATATAACTGGTGCGGATGGCATCGTTGAGAGAGTGAAACAAGCGCAAATATGACTTCCAGGATCTAATACAATTAGCAATAGATCATCTCTGTTTTTATATTTTGTACCAGAGCAACAAGTCGCAAATTTTAATCCAGCAGGAGTGAAAGATCTACTACCTTGATCAGATCGTTTGTTCGAATTAGTCATCCAGCTTTTCTAGAAGTTGGATATTAGTGATTTCATTTGGGTTGATATTTTTTCCTACAAAATTTATTTCAGAGTTTTCAGTCAATGAATTCAAATAATCATTTATTTTTTTTTGTCGCAGGTTCTGTCTTAGTTGAGCCTCTATTTCTTTGAATTCTGGTATCTTTTTTTCTCTTGTCTCATTTAGCTTTATTAGGTGCCAACCGAATTTTGTCTGTACAGGTTGACTTACATCACCTTCGGACAAGACCATTAAAGCGGTTGAAAATTCCGGCACCATACTAGCCAAGTCAAACCAATTAAGGTTCCCACCATTTTTTCCCGTTGGACCAATAGAGTGTTCTTTTGCTAAAGCTTCAAAATTTTTACCATTGTAAATATCTTTTCGAATTGTTATCGCTTGATCCTCTTCTTTTACCAGTATGTGTGACGCATTATATTCCAGCGATCCTTTTAATTCATTGATAAGATTTTTATATGCTGAATTAACTAGTTCATCATTTGGAAAGTTTTTTAATATTTTTGATACCATTTGAGCTGCTTTTGCACTTCGCTTTTCATGTTCAAGTGAAAGTAATGTCAATTTATTTTCTTTATTAATTTTTTGCGATAACAATTCCTCGTTAACGAGTTGCTGAACTATTTGAGAAAAAATTGTGTTCTTATCAAAATTCAGGTTTCTCTGTTGAAGCTTTGAAAAGGCTATAATGGCGCTACCCAACTTAATTATTTTCCCATTTACTTCTACCAATGGGGTATCTGCTGACAAAGCTTCCTGTGAATAGATCTCTTGTGATGACTGGATAAAAAAAGTTATTGCTATGATAGTAGCAAGAAATTGATAATATTTTTGTTTCATAACTATTCCTTAAATCTATTCGGGCGACGATCTTTTTGATACAAAAAATATAGAGATTAGTATAGTACTTTTTATTTAGTTAATAATTAGGCGGTAAATCTAATACTTTCCAAGCTTGGATTAAAGCTATATAAGGCTTTTTAAGATAAGTGAAAAAATAATGTTTAATATTTCAGTTTTTAAAAAAATATTTGGGAATTCAAATGATAGGCTATTAAAAGCTGCAAGACCCATGATTGAGAAGATTAATTCTCTGTCGAAGGAGATGAAAGACAGCTCTGACCACCGTTTAAGGCAAAAAACTAATGAGTTTCGCCAGAGAATAGAGAATGGACAAGATTTAGACTTAATATTGCCTGAAGCGTTTGCCGTTGTTAGAGAAGTATCGGAAAGAGCAATTGGCTTGCGCCCATTTGATGTGCAGTTAATAGGAGGCTATTTTCTGCATAAGGGCTATATTGCCGAAATGAAAACTGGAGAAGGTAAAACGCTGACTGCCACTCTGCCGTTGTATTTAAATGCTCTTCAAAATAGAGGGGCCCATCTTGTGACAGTTAACGATTATTTGGCAAAACGTGATGCTGAATGGATGGGAAAAGTGTTCTCTTCTCTTGATATAAGCGTGGGAGTAATAGTTCCAGATATGGAGGACAGCGAAAAAAAACAAGCCTACGACGCTGATGTTACATATGCCACTAATAATGAACTAGGATTTGATTATTTACGCGACAATATGAAGTCCGACTTGTCAGAGATTTGTCAAAGAAATCCCTATTACGCTATTGTAGACGAGGTTGATAGTATACTAATTGATGAGGCAAGAACACCATTAATTATTTCTGGCCCAACCAATGATAAGTCAGAACTATATACAAAGGTAAATTCTCTTATTCCAGAACTTGATAAAAGTGACTTTGAATTGGATGAGAAAACTAAGACGGGCAGTTTAACTGATAGTGGCAACCAGTTGATGGAAACATTACTTAGAGAAAAAGAACTTCTTGCCGCAACATCTGACCTTTATGATCCGGAGAACACCGACTTAGTTCATCACGTAAATCAAGCTTTAATTGCTAACAAGCTATTTAGAAGAGAGAGTGACTATATAGTTAGAGGGGGAGAGGTTATTTTAATTGATGAATTCACTGGAAGAATGATGGCTGGTAGGCGCCTATCCAATGGGTTACATCAAGCAATTGAGGCAAAAGAAAAATTAATAGTAAAGCCGGAAAATACTACTCTTGCGTCTGTTACTTTTCAAAATTATTTTCGGCTTTATGAAAAGCTGGCTGGAATGACCGGTACAGCAATTACAGAGGCTGATGAGTTTGCAGAAATATATGGTCTAGGTGTTGTTGAAGTCCCGACAAATATGCCTGTTTCCAGAATAGATGAAGATGATCAAGTCTATAGAACTAAGGAAGAGAAATATAAAGCAGTTATAAATGAGATTAAAAAATCTAATGCTAAAGGACAACCTATTCTGGTTGGCACTACATCAATCGATAAATCAGAGGAAATCTCAAAATTTCTTAAAAAAGAAAATATTAAGCATAGCGTGCTCAATGCTAGATACCACGAAAAAGAGGCTGAGATAATTTCGCTAGCTGGGACTCCTGGAGCAGTAACGATAGCCACAAATATGGCTGGTAGGGGAACAGATATTCAACTTGGCGGTAACGTTGAAATGCAATTAAAGGGTAAGGTTGACGATGATGACCCAAATTTTGATCAGAAGAAGACCAGTATCGAGCAGCAAGTTCTAAAGAATAAAGAGAAAGTGGTAGAAGCGGGAGGTTTGTATGTTTTGGCCACAGAGAGACATGAAAGTAGGAGAATAGATAATCAATTAAGAGGGCGATCTGGTAGACAGGGTGATCCCGGAAAGACTACTTTTTTCCTAAGTCTAGATGACGATTTGTTAAGAATATTTGGGTCGGATAAACTTGATGGAATGTTGTCCAAATTAGGCTTGAAAGATGGTGAGAGCATTGCACATCCTTGGGTGAGTAAGGCGCTTGAACGGGCTCAAGGAAAAGTTGAAGCTAGAAATTTTGACCTAAGAAAGAATATCCTTAAATATGATGATGTAGTAAATGTTCAACGAAAAGAGGTTTTTTCTCAAAGAAGAAATATAATGGAAACAACTGATGTTTCAGAGATGTTTGAAAACATATACATGGATGTAGTGGAGGATATTATTGTTGAAAGCATCCCGGAGGGATCATTCGTAGATCAATGGGATGTAAAAGGGTTAGAGGAAAAGCTCATCGAGCAATTTAACTTAACTATTCAATTAGCTAGTCATGTTAAAAAAGACGAAATATTAGAAACAGAGATAAGAGATATTATCTTAAAGGAAGTTCAAAATAATTTAGATCACAAAAAAGCTGAGGTCGGGGAGCAATCATTTATAATGATTCAAAAGCAAATCTTACTTCAAGTTGTAGATCACTGTTGGTCACGCCATCTCTCGACTTTAGATCACTTGAGATCTGTTATTGGTTTTAGGGGATATGCTCAACGAGATCCTTTAAATGAATATAAACAAGAAGCGTTCATCCTATTTGAGAGTTTGTTGGAAAAAATAAAGAGAGAAACAATAAAAGTAGTTTTTTTTGCAAAGTTTGTTTCAGAAACAGATATTAAATCATTTGACAAAGAGAGAGCTAGTTTAGAGATTAAAAATAGTGAATCGATATCAGAAGAAATCAATTCCTTTCCAAACAAGAAAGTTAGAAGAAATAGTCCCTGCCCCTGTGGTTCTGGAAAAAAGTTTAAGCACTGTTGCGGTGCAATTTAGCTCCTCGGGGAAAGTATGTGTCGTTGAAGGAATTAGTTAAGACTTCACATCCCTCCTTCCTCACGAATAACGTGTGTTCAAATTGTGCTGACAACGATTTGTCTCTTGTAACAGCTGTCCAGTTGTCACTTAGAATTTTTGTTTCTGGCCGACCAATATTTACCATGGGTTCAATTGTAAAGCACATGCCAGTTTCCAGCCGAGGCCCAGAGCCGTGACTGCCATAATGAAGAACATTTGGTGCTTGATGAAATTCACTTCCAATTCCGTGTCCACAGAAATCTCTGACAACAGACATCTTATTTTTTTCTACATACTCTTGTATTACTGCTCCAATATCTCCAAAGGTATTGCCAGGTGTAACGTTCTTTATTGCTAATTGGAGAGCATCATAAGTTATTTCAATTAACCTTTTTGATTTTAAACTAATGTCACCTACGGTGAACATCCTGCTAGTGTCCCCATACCAACCTTCAAGAATACAGGTAACATCTATATTTAAAATATCACCATTCTTGAGTTTTTTTCTGCCAGGAATTCCGTGGCAGACTACGTGATTAAGAGAAATACAACAAGATTTTGGATAGCCTCGATAACCTAATGTTGCAGGAACCGAATTGTGAGCCACAATAAAATCATGACACTTTTTGTCTAATTCTTCAGTTGTTATGCCTGGTTCAATGAATTGACCAATCATATCGAGTGTTTTTGAGGCAAGATTACAAGCCTTTTTTATACCTTGATAAGCATCTTCACTGTATATGTATATTCCATGTTTATTCTTATGCATTTTCTTAGTAATAATTTTTGTATAGTTTATGATTATTATCCAATCTTTATCCAGTAAAGAGGAAACTTTATTATTCACGACAAATTTGGAACTAAAATGAAAACAGCTTCAATTATAATCATAGGAAATGAAATTCTTTCTGGTAGAACTAAAGATACAAATTCCAATTATTTAGCAAAAATATTAGTTAAAAAAGGCATTGCATTACGGGAAGTCAGAGTTATTCCAGATAATCATAATATTATAAAAAGTGTTATAAATAGAGAATCTTCTCTGAAAGATTATGTCTTCACTAGTGGCGGTATAGGTCCAACCCATGATGATATAACCGCTGAAGCTGTCGCGAGTTCGTTTGATGTTCCCTTGGTTGTTAGGGATGACGCCCTCGAGCTGCTTGCAAAGAATTATAAAAATGGGAAAAAAGATCTAAATGCGGCTAGACTTAGGATGGCAAGAATTCCTGAAGGAGCTAAGCTGATAAAAAATAAAATCTCTGGAGCACCTGGCTTCATAATTAAAAACGTTTTCGTAATGGCTGGAGTCCCACAGATCTTCAAAGCCATGGTACAGGAAATAAGTTTAGATCTAGATCAGATTGAACCAATTCTTTCAAAGACTATAAAAATATTTAAGAAAGAAAGCGAAATCTCAGAAAGACTTTGGCAGTATGCAGATAGATACAAAGAAATCTCTATTGGTTCGTATCCTTTCAATAAATCAGGAGTATTTGGAGTAGAAATAGTTCTGAGTCATACTGACATAACTTTACTAAATAAAATTTTTAATGAAATTTTATTAGATTTTAATGAGCCAAAGACCAATTAATTGCATGCCCTCCTTCAACCTTCAAGGGCACGTCCAAATCTAAATATGGTAGTGTCGCTTGTTCCATAATTTTAGAGGCTATATTTTGTATTTTATCAATGACGTCTTTATTGGTTTCAAATATTAGTTCGTCATGCACTTGTAATAAAAGGTGAGCATCTAGTTCAGAACTCTTCAGAAACTCATGTATTTTAATCATAGCTCTTTTAATTATATCTGATGCACTACCTTGGATTGGTGCATTTATAGCAGCTCGTTCAGCAAAGCCACCAATTGGACCCTTGTTACCAATGTTTGGTAAGTGTATTTTTCTATTGAACAAGGTCGTTACAAAGCCAGACTTCTTTGCAGTTTCCACCGTAGTATTCATGTAGTCTCTAATCTCAGGAAATTGTCTGAAATAATCATCTATAAATTCTTGCGCTTCAGTACGCGTAATCTTAAGATTTCTGGATAGGCCAAATGCAGAAATGCCATAAATTATCCCAAAATTTATCGCCTTTGCTTTCCTTCTGAGAGACGCATCCACTTTCTCGAAAGCGACCTTAAATATTTGGGATGCGGTACTCGCGTGAATATCAATATTGTTTTTAAATGCATCTTTTAGGCCTTTTACGTCAGCTATGTGAGCCAATAATCTTAGTTCTATTTGGTTATAATCAAGGCTTAATAGCTCAGATCCTTCTGTGGCTATAAAGGTTTCTCTGATTTTTTTTCCCTCTGTATCTCTTATAGGTATATTTTGTAGATTTGGGTCAGAGGACGACAGACGACCTGTAGATGTGCCAGCGAGATTAAAGGACGTGTGCACTCTACCTGTGAAATTATTTATATGTAACATAAGCGAGTCAGAATAAGTGGATTTCAGTTTTGACATCTTTCTCCACTCTAGGAGATAAGATGCAATATCAAAACCTTTCGCTGACAAGTCTTCCAGTATATCTGCTCCTGTTTGAAAACCACCGGATTTATTTTTTTTCTTACCTGGCAAATTTAACTTTTCAAAAAGAACTTCACCCAACTGTTTTGGTGATGCAATATTGAACTCAACTCCCACTATTGAAAATATTTTAGTTTCCAACTCACTCAGTTTTTTTTCAAAAAATGCCGATAATCTTCGCAACTGTTCTCTGTCAACCGTAATTCCTTTTAGCTCTGCATCTATTAAAACCGGGACCATCGGCTTATCAATATTTTGATAAACACTATAAACTGATTGTTTGATAAGCTCTTTTTTTAAAATTTTCCACGCTCGAAAAGTCATTTCAGCATCCTCAGCGGCATAATTTGCTGCTAAACTTATGGGCACATTCTGAAAGTTAAGTTCCTTCTTTCCCGATCCTATAAGATCTTTAAGTTTTATTGACTCATGATTTAGAAGATCCTTGGCTATTGAGTCTAAACTGTGTTTTTGTCGTCCACCATTTATACAGTGTGACATTAACATCGTGTCATCAAAAGAATTTACGTAGCATTTATATTTGTTCAAAACCTTAATGTCGTATTTTATATTGTGACCGATTTTTAATATAGTTTCATCAGCCAAAAGTGGCTGAAGTCTTCTTAAGACCATATCTCTATCTAGTTGTTTCTCCATTAAGTCTCTATATTCAGGTTGACTGGCCTCATGTGCTACCGGTATATAGCACGCTTTACCAGCTCGGATACAAAGGGAAATACCTACGATTTCAGCGTAAAGAGTATCAAGGGACGTGGTCTCAGTATCAATTGCAAAAAGCTTTTGTTTCAATATTTCTTCGCACCACCTATTAAGATCATCTTCAGTTGATATTATTTCGTATTTTTCTGAAGGTATTAGTTCACTTTGGTCGTCTTTGGATTTATTTGATGAATTGAATTCTTCTAATTGGGACGATATTCTTTTTGATAATGTATTTAGTTCCATAAGTTTTGTGAAAACTAGCAATTTGTTGAGATTCAAGGTTCCTAGCTCAAGATCTTGAAGATTTGTATCAATTTCGACTGTTTTGATTAAGGTAACGAGCTTTTTTGACAAAATTATTTTATCGATGTTGTCAGAAATCAAGTTCCTTATTCTATCCTTATCAATTGCCTCATATTGCTCCACTAAGTTTTCTACAGTTTGAAACTCTGAAATCAAGCTAGAAGCAGTCTTTACGCCGATGCCTGGCACACCCGGAATATTATCGACTTTATCACCAATAAGAGCTTGTACATCTATTACCTTGTCAGGCGTAACACCGAACTTTTCTCGTACTCTATCAATATCAATGAAAATGTTTCTTATAGGGTCGTACATTTTTATGTCTCCCGAAACAAGTTGCATCAAGTCTTTGTCTGATGAAAAGATCGTTACATTAGCACCCTTCTCAGTTGCGCTCCTAGCTAGTGTTGCAATTATGTCGTCAGCTTCATACCCTTTCTTGTCAATTGCTAAAAAACCAAATGCTTCAGTAGCATCTCTTATCAACTGAAACTGTGGTACCAAGTCATCGGGAGGAGGGGGTCTATTTGCTTTGTAATCTGGATAAATATTGGACCTAAATGTTTTTTCTTTGTGGTCAAACACGACTCCAATATGAGTAGCTTTAAATTCCTTAAGCTCATTTATTAATTTAAATAGCATGTTACAATAGCCTGAAACCGCTCCTGTAGGTGTTCCATCAGACTTTGTAAGAGGTGGAAGAGCGTGGTAAGCTCTAAAAATAAATCCTGAACCATCTATCAAAATAAGATGCTTCCGAGAGTTGAGATTATTCACAATCTAGTCCTTTGGTGGTTGATATGAAAATCTCCGCTCGCAGTAGGGGCAGTCTATAAAATTGTCTGTCTCTTTTATTTTTAGCCATACTTTAGGGTGATTGCTTCCTTTGCTATCATCACCGTTACATGATACAACAATATTGTTTGTAATTATAACTTCTTTCGACATGACAAAATAAATAACATATTTTATTTCTAATACTACTATAAAAGTGAAGAATAAATATCATGAGAACAGAATTAACAGAACTTGGTCTGGAGGTTCAAAATTTACAGAAGGTGTATAAAGGTTATGATAGAAGTGAGCCAGTTGTTGCCCTAAAAAATTTAAGCTTACAAGTTAAAAAAGGATCTTTCTTTGGCCTTTTAGGACCGAATGGCGCGGGCAAGTCAACGCTGATAAATATATTAGCCGGTCTAGTAATTAAGACATCTGGAAAAGTAAAAATAAGAAATATCGATCAGGATATCAATGTAAGAGAATTTAAGAGAAGTATTGGGGTAGTTCCACAAGAAACAAACTTTGATCCATTTTTAACACCCTATGAGAGTCTAGATATACAAGCAGGTCTTTATGGTGTGAAAAAGTCAGAAAGGAATATTAACCAGTTATTAAAAAGACTTGGTTTAGAAGGAAAGTCTAATGCTTATATGAGATCTCTTTCTGGTGGAATGAGGAGGAGGTTGCTTATTGGTAAAGCTCTCGTTCACGCACCAAAGGTGGTAATTTTGGATGAGCCCACAGCCGGGGTAGATATTGAGCTAAGAGAAATGTTGTGGGATTATATGAAGGATTTAAATGCAAATGGAACAACGATTATCTTGACGACCCATTATTTAGAAGAGGCTCAATCTCTTTGCGAAAAAATAGCGATCTTGAATAATGGAGAATTAATTGCTTGTAATGACACAAGTGACTTGCTTGCTAGAGTGAATCTAAAAGTTATAAATATTAAATACGGCAATTTAAATCTAAAGAAGATTAACCTTCCTGATAAAGCAAGTTTAAAAGAAAATAAAAATCAAAAATTATCCATATCTTATGACAGAAATGAAATTAAAACAGATCAATTGCTTGATTGCTTAAGATCTCAGGGAATTATAATAGTGGATCTTTCAACAGAGGAAGCCGATTTAGCTGATGTTTTTAGACTATTAACAAAGAATAATTAGTTGCTAACTCAGAACCAAGTTCTTCAAACTTTTTTCTACCCTAGGACCGTAAACTTTTAGCACTTCACCAGCAAGAACATTTCCGAAAGCAGCACATTTTTCAAAGGTAAGGTTTTTAGATAGACCATATAAAAATCCTGCAGCAAAACTATCCCCCGCTCCCGTTGTATCAACTACAAATACTTTATTTGTAGGAATTTGTCTTATAGATTTTCCATAAAACAAGTAAGCACCCCTTTCTGCACAAGTACAGGCTAAGCAACTTATAGAGTCAGCAATAAATTCCTGGGCCTTTTGAATATCTTGAATTTGGTAAAGCGATTTCAATTCGTCTTCGTTGCAAAACACCATGTCGGCTGAGTCATTCAAGAGATATATAAAATCAGACCTATGTCGATCTACACAAAAACTATCGGAAAGGGTAATCGCAATCTTTGTTTTATTTTTTCTTGCAATTTCAATAGCTTTATAAAATGCTTCTTTACTTTTTTGCCCATCAAATCGATATCCTTCAAGATATAACCATTCACTTTGGGCAATAAGCTCTTCATCTATATCAATAGCTGTTAGAAATTCTGTAGCTCCAAGGTAGGTGTTCATTGTCCTTTCTTTATCAGGTGTGATCAAAACAATGCATTTACCAGTTGCCTCTGTATAGCTTTTGTCCAGAAATTCAGTGTTGTAAAATATTGAGTTGTCTAATAAATCCTTTTTAAAAACTTCCCCCTTTGGATCATCAGCAATTTTTCCTGTATAACCGGTTTTTAAACCTAGCTTTGCCAGAGTTGAGATTGTGTTGGCTGCTGATCCTCCAGCAGTCTCTTTGATCGGTCGAACTAATTTTAAAATATAATTTGATCTTTCTCTGGAAACTAGGTTCATAACACCTTTAGAAATTCCTTCTTGGCTAAGAAACTGGTCGGGCACCTCACACACGAGATCTAGCATTGCGTTTCCTATCGCTGACACGCTATATTTTTTACTTACTCTCATTATGGATTTTTTAAGTATGTTCTGCTTAAATAATATTTAGGAAGTGTTCCGGAATTACTAACTGTAAACTTTCTTTAAACCTTTTTCTATTGATTGGATGGATGCGTCGAGGTGGTTATCATAATCGCCAATTGACAAGTTTTTGGATAATTTAATTCTCACTTTTTCAATGCTCAAATCTATTGCGCTATTCTCTATCTCCTCCAGAATTTTTCTTTCATTCGACATTACTTGTCCTTCTGCGGAAATCAGTTTATTTTTTACTAATTCCTCAATATATTTTTTAGCCTTATCTTCTTCTTCTTCTGCTCGGGATTTCGCTGTTTCTACCATTTTTGCGATTGTTTCACTAGTTTTTATGTGATCGTCCTCAATCGAAGAAAGAATTTTCTTTGCTTCTTCCAATATTTCACTTGCCTTATCAATTTCATTCTGAATATCACTAGATCTCTTGTCTAAGAAAGCTCCAACTAAAGAAGGGACCTTGAAATAGACCAAAACGGCCACAAATATCAAAAAGGAAATTAAAACAACAAAATCAGTGTTATCTAAACTAAACACTTTTTTTGAGCCAGCTGCATAACTTACCTCAGACAAAAGGACGTAAGCTGAAAGCGTTAACAGTAAACATTTAAGGTTAACTGTGTGTCGTTTAAATGTTTTCATAAAAACTACTTTCCTTTGGAAATATTATTAATTATTTCGGATGCTAATTCTTCTGATATTTTTTCAATTGCAGCCTCGGAACCATCTCTAAGTTCCTTCAACCTTCCTTCTGCTTCATTTATAAGTTGAGTAGTAGCGATTTTGCTATCCTCTAATGCTAAGGCCATTTGTTCTTTAATATTTTTTCCGCTAGTATTCATTATTTCATCGCATTGAGACTTGGCTTTTTGAAGTTCCTCTTCAATCAGTTTCTCTATCTCACTCACTCTTAGCCTAATTTCTTCAGCTTTTGCAATATTCCCATCAATAATTTTTCTTCTATTAGCAAAGATATCCTCCATCCGTGGAATGATAAAAAACTTTACAATAGCGAACAAAACCACACAAAAAACAACTAACCAAAATATTTGATTTGGAAATGTGGAGAAATCCAGTTGAGGCATCCCCACCGCGCTATTATCTGAAGTCGAAGCCATTAAGATTTAGTATTTCATTACATCGCGTACATGAGAAGTAATGCAACCAAAAAGCTAAAAATTCCTAAAGCTTCTGCAAATGCAATACCAATAAACATTGTAGCGGTTTGTCCAGATGCAGCGCTTGGGTTTCTTAGCGCTCCTGAAAGGAAATTTCCTACTACGTGTCCAACTCCTATCGCTGCCCCTCCCATTCCTGTACAGGCGAGACCTGCTCCTATTAGCTTTCCCATTTCTACTAAGTTTCCATCAACCATAATATTGCTCCTTTAAAAAAAAATTATAATTAGTGACCTGGATGCAAAGCATCATTCAAATAAACACAAGTTAATATAGTAAACACATACGCCTGTATTACTACAACAAGCATTTCTAGACCATAAACTGCTGTTATTGCGAATATAGGAGCTATTGCGCCTAACCCCAATGCTCCAGCAAAGCCTGCAAATACCTTAATCACTGCGTGTCCAGCCATCATGTTGCCAGCAAGTCTGATTGAGTGGCTTACGGGTCTTACAAAATATGATATTACTTCTATTATTAGAAGTATTGGCCTTAAAGCTAGAGGGGCGCTACTTATCCAAAACAGACTTAAAAATCCTAGCCCATTCTTTACAAAGCCGATTATTGTAACCGCAATAAATACGGAAAGAGCGAGAAACCCGGTTACAGCGATATGGCTGGTGTAAGTAAAACTATAAGGTAATAGTCCCAGAACGTTCCCAAACAATATTAGAATGAAAAGTGTAAATATGTAAGGGAAGTATCTCAGCCCTTCCTGTCCTGCTATATCGATAATCATATCTCTAATGAAAAAATACAGTAGCTCGGCAATAGACTGTAGTCGACCAGGAACCAGCTGATGCTTTCGTGATCCGAAAATAAAGACGAATGAGATCGACACTAGACTTATCAGCATCCATAACGCTTGGTTTGTGAAAGAATACCATTCCAAGCTTTCTCCTGTAAGAATTGGGTCGATAATGAACTGATCCATTGGGTGAATATTAAATGCCGACTTTTTTTCCATTTATTTATACATCATCAGTTATTTGTTTCATTCATCTTTTTTGCTGTAGCTATCATTGTTTTAACTCCAGCCATAAAGCCAAGAAGGGAAAATATTATCAAAAATATGGGTTCGCTTCCTAAAATATAATCAAGTGCTATTCCCAAGCTCACCCCTAAAGCCATTCCCGTCACAAGCTCAATTACCATTCTCCATCCATCATTTTGAACTTTCAGCTTTTTGGGTCTATTTTCCTCTTTTTTAGACTTAAATTCCTCAATTTTTTTATCCAGTTGAACCAAATTCTCTTTTTTGGAGGATCCATCCATTATAACGTTACTTCATGTTTTCTAACTAAATGAACGTTATAAACACATGTAAGTCTAGTCAACCTTAATTTAAGAGCTACATACATTTTTTAAGTTGCCCATCAAATATTTTTTTGTTAAGTGCTGTTTTTTTTGCCACTTCTAACAGTGCTTTTTTAGTTTTGTAAGCTCCTGTTTTAAATCCTGCCTGACCTTGGTGATAGGCAAGATATTGAAGATATGCATTACTTTTTGATATTCCTAATAATTTATTACTTTTGTTTATATACCATCCGATAAAGTTTGTTGAGTGTGCGAAATTCGATCTTCTATGGTATTTGTGTCCCGTGCTTTTTTTATACTCTTTCCACGTCCCATCAAGTGCTTGAGAATATCCGTAGGCTGATGAAATCCTGCCGGAGGGAATGAGTCCGAGAAAATACTTCCTTTGAGTACGAGCCGTTGGTCTGAAATTAGATTCTGTTTTTATAAATGCAAGTTGCATTCCTGGGCTGACCCCCCATTTTCTTTCAGTCTTCTTTAACGCAGATCTCCAGCTTTTCTTCTGCTTTATTATTGAGCATGCGTCTCCCTGATTCTTTGGAACATTCATACAGCCCGATATAAAGAGATAATTG
Organism: uncultured Alphaproteobacteria bacterium; assembly: GCA_902540655.1. GTDB lineage: Bacteria > Pseudomonadota > Alphaproteobacteria > Rhodobacterales > Rhodobacteraceae > CACIJG01. The sequence continues at coordinate 24,551 of CACBNQ010000023.1, forward strand.
AAAACAATGAAAATGAAAAAAGTTTTTTTTAGCATAGAAAGTTATTGTTTTTGGATTGCTAGTTAATTTATTATTTGACTTATCACTTGTAACTTTTTTAAATACGATTATCTAAAAGTCAAAGGTTTTGGTCTAAAAGGTAAAAAATGCTCAATAGAAACGCAAAATTTTCCATAGGCGAGGTCGTGAAACATCGAATTCACCCTTTTAGAGGAGTTATATTTGATGTAGATCCAACTTTTGATAATACGGAAGAATGGTGGAACTCTATCCCAGAAAATCATAGACCTAAAAAGGATCAACCATTTTACCATCTTTTGGCTGAGAACGACTCAAGTTATTATATTGCCTACGTGTCTGAACAAAACTTACTCTACGATGACAGTGGTGAACCAATTGGGCACCCTGAAGTAAAGCAACTATTCGGTAGCCTGTCTGAAGGAAGATATCTTTTATCTGATATAATGCATTGATAGCTAACTAATATCCTAGCGCACAGCCATCTTTTCTAGGGTCCGATGCCCCTATAAGTACACCAGAAGAATCAAATCGTACCAATTGTGCACCGCCTATTGGGATAGTTGCCTCTTCTATTTTATAACCCATTTCATATAGTTTTTCTCTTGTAGCTTTTGGGTAACCTCTCTCCAATTTTAATACACCATCAAAATAAAAGCTTCTCGGAAAGTTTAAGGCTTCTTGAAATTCCATGCCATAGTCTTTTATATTACTAAGAATTCTTGCATGACCATTAGCTTGATATTGACCACCCATAACCCCAAATGGCATTATGCTGCCGTTTTTTTCTTTAAGAATAGCAGGGATAATTGTGTGTAGGGGCCTTTTGCCACCTAATAATTCATTTGGGTGATTTTTCTGTAAGGTAAAGCCAGCTCCACGATTATGGAAAAGCAGCCCATATTTTCTAGAGCATAAGCCTGAACCAAATGCATGAAAAGTCGAGAAAATAAGAGATATAGCGTTTCCCTCGTTATCAGCTGCACATATTAAGACAGTATCTTTATTTCGCATAAAAAAATCGTCTTCGAGATTGTCGCTCAATAATTCTCCTAAAGAGATCTCTTTCGATAATCGTTTTAAATATGTCTCATCTGTAAATATATTTTGTTTAATTCTAGAAAAATTTGGATCTCCTATAAAATTATTTCTCGCGGAATATGCTGTTTTTGCTATTTCAGCCTCTAAGTGAACTCTTTCAAAGGAATCAGCTTTAAATTGCTCAATATGACAAAATTCCATTAATTTTTTCATCATTATGGCAGTTATACCCTGTCCATTTGGAGGCAACTCGATTAATGTACTTCCATCTTTAAGTTCTGCATATATTGGATCGACATATTGAACACTAACATCTTCAAAATCAGCAAGGGTATGTACTCCGCCTAACTCTTGTAAAGAGCTTACAAGGTCAACTGTAATATCTGACTGATAAAATCCCTTTGAGCCCTTAGCAGCTATTTGTCTCAATACCTCTGCCTGCATAGGTGCCTTAAATAAAGAACCAGCTTTATATGGATTCCCAGAACTCAGATAAAACTTCTCAGAATATCCAATAAGCTTCTCTCTATGAGTCGCCCAGTCAAAGGAAACACGAGGGCTTACTACTACTCCTTCTTCAGCATACTTTATTGGTTGGGTACATAATTCTTTTAAACCTAAATTACCAAATTTATTTGCGACCTCTTCGAATAGTGATACTGCACCGGGAACGGTAACAGAGTGGGGGCTGTTTAAAGGAATATTTTCCATATTTTCTGACAGTAAAGTGTCACTAGACAGATTCATCGGTGCTCTACCGGACCCATTTAAACCAATAATGCTTTTGGACTTTTTTGATTTAATGATTGCAAATGCATCTCCAAATAGACCAGTAGACTGTGGTTCACATAAAACCAGCATAAGAGCACTAGTAATAGCGGCATCAATCGCATTCCCTCCTTTACCCATGGCATCAAGTCCTATTTTTGCAGCTAGAGGGTGAGAAGTAGCAATCATTCCATTTGATGAAAATACTTCAGAGCGTTCAGGTTTTTGAAAGTCTCG
>CACBNQ010000024.1 GCA_902540655.1 uncultured Alphaproteobacteria bacterium
AGGGCCTTAGAGAACCCTTGTGATAACGTTTCAAACATTGGTACCTACTTATTGGTTGACTAAGTAATTAACAGTAATTAGCGTTTCGATACAATAAAATAAATGTTAATAAAAGGAAACCCCTGTTTGCCGGCAAAATGTAATTGTCTGGCTTCGCTTCATTAGGACGAATATGACTAAAACCATATTAGCATTTTATAAGTTTTTGCGTCTTCAGGACCCGAAAAAAGAAAAGGTAAAACTAGCAGCTTTCCTCGAAGAGAATTCAACGGTAGGCACAATAATACTTAGCAATGAAGGTATTAATGGAATGTGTTCTTTAGATACAGATAAGACGGAAAAGGTGAAAAGCTATCTGCAACAAAACTTTACGGTAACAAAGTCCGATTTTAAGGAAAATATAACCCATTCCAATGTTTTCAAGAAACTGAGTGTTAAGGTAAAAAAAGAAATTGTGACCCTAGGCCTTCCTAAAATTGATCCGACAGTAATTGTAGGAACTTACATTGAACCAGAAGACTGGGATTCTTTCATTTCCAAAAGAGAGGTAGTTACTATAGACACTAGAAATGACTTTGAGGTCAAATTAGGTACATTTGAGGGTAGCATAAACCCCCAGACAGTCAGTTTTCATGAGTTTTCAGAATGGTGGAAAGATAAAAGTAAAGCTCTTAAGAATAAAAAGATCGCAATGTTTTGTACTGGCGGAATAAGATGCGAAAAGGCAACTAGTTTCCTTAAAACCGAGGGATTAGAGGAAGTATATCATTTGAAGGGTGGTATATTAAATTATTTCGATAAAGTCGGAAATTCGGAGACATCAAAATGGAAAGGAGATTGCTTTGTTTTTGACCAACGAGTGACAGTTAATAGTCATCTTGAACCAGGCGACTATGAGTTATGTCACGCATGCAGAAGTCCCTTGAGATTGACTGATAAGAATCATGAACATTATGAGAAAGGGGTTTCTTGCCACAAGTGTTTTGGTACTAAAACAGATAAAAAAATTTCATCTCTCAAGGAACGAAAAAAGCAAATTGAGCTACTACAAGATAGAAGAAGAAAAAATGAAAGATGAGAAATCCCTTCTAAATATTTATAATAAGATGATCTCGACTAATGAAATTGAGAAAAATAAATCGCAAGAAAAACTTGTATCTGATCTTGAAGCTTTAAAAAAGAAGTTGGAAAACAGTTTGGAGTTGAAACAGACAAAAACTAGGAAAATGTTTTCGAAGTTTTTTTCAACAAAGTCTTCTGAAGAAAAAACGGGTGTGTATATTTATGGTGGTGTTGGTATAGGAAAATCAATGCTAATGGATCTTTTTTTCAACCTATTGGACATACAGGGAAAGAAGAGAATACATTTTCATGAATTTATGAAGCAACTTCATCAACTTATTAAAATAGCTAGAGAAAACAATATAAGAGATCCAATAAAATCGGTAGCTTCAGAGTACATAAAAGACATTCAAGTACTTTGTTTAGACGAAATGCAGATAACTGATGTAGCAGATGCAATGATAGTAGGAAGGGTTTTCGAGGAATTCCTAGGAAAGAAATTAAATATCATAACAACATCGAATAGACATCCTAATGATCTTTATAAAGATGGTCTAAATAGAAAGTTGTTTTTGCCCTTTATTGATATCATAGTGTCGAGCTTGGATGTAGTAAAATTGTCGGCGGATGTTGACTATAGAAAGATAAAAATTGCCGGAAAGAAGAAATATTTTTTAAGTACTTCTTCTCAAGATAACAGCCAATTCAATGACCTTATATCCCAATTTAATCTTTATCGAGGTGCAGGGATAACAATACAAATAGACAGCCGTGATTTCAGAATAGAAAGGTTCGAGAGTGGTGTTGCCTTGTTGACATTCCACGAAATCTGTTCGATTCCTCTTGGTGCTTCAGATTATTTAGAATTAGTCAGCCACCTCAAATTATTGTTTTTGGATGAAATTCCAGAATTGTCTAATGGCGGCGATGATAGTGCAAAAAGATTCATTAATCTAATCGATAGTGTTTATGATAAAGAAGTAGAAATTCTTTGTAGAGCTGAGGTGCCTCCAGAAAAATTATATAATAGTGGAAAAAATACCTTCGAATTTCAAAGGACTGTTTCAAGGCTTTTTGAAATGCAATCTAACAACTGGCCCAATATAGAGAAAACTCGTTAAAGCGAGAAGGTTATCGATCCATTATACGGAAGTACTGATACTAACTTTACCCGAACTTCATCTCCTGTAGATAACACCAAATCTCTTGCTTTACTTTTTCCATACTTAAATGAAGATCTTTTTTTTTCGCTCTTGAAGCGTAAATTTTTTTTTAATAATACACCCTCAATTGGGAATTTTTTCAGTTTAATAAAAATACAGGATCTGGAAGAACCTGAAACTATACCATCGAAGTAATCATCAATGTGGTTAGACATGAATAGGGCTGAATAGCGATCTAAACTCTCACGTTCGGCTCCAACCGATTTTTTTTCAGATTCGTTAATGATTTTGCAAATTGCCTTATAATCTGCCACACAATCAAAGTCATCCATTTCCCATTTAAGAGCGAAAGCCAATGAGCGGTGTACGGTAAGATCTGCATATCTTCTTATTGGAGATGTAAAATGACAATATAGCGGCAGGTTAAGTCCAAAATGTCCAGCTTTTACATCAGAGTATTTTGCTTTTGGTAATATCCTCAATATAAAGTTGCTTAACAACTCTTTTTTTTCAGAATATTTGCAGTGTTTTAATAACTCATTGAATGAATTCGAAGTAACTTGTTTTTCTCTAATTGTTGCTAAATTATTTAAGCTCATAAAGATGTTTAAGTCTTTTAAAGCATGTTTGTCAGGCATTTCATGGTATCGAGAAAGGTATTTTTCAATGGATTGACTAAGGGTTTGTGACACACAGAGATTTGCAAGTATCATTGTCATTTCAATAAGCTCGTTACTTCTTAGACTGTTCTTTTCATAAATGTTTATCGGGTAGCCCTCAGAAGAAAATGCAATCTTTTTCTCAGCCAAATTTAAATTTAAGCGATTTTTTAAATGTGGTGATTGCTTTAGAACATTTAATGCTCTCTTATATTCGCTATATTTTTTTTTTGTTTCGCAATCTGACAAATAGACTTCAAAGGTTCTATAAGTATAATTTTTTTTAACATTAATGATGCCTCTGAAAAATTCATGCTTTATTTTGTTACCTCTGTTATCAAGGTGCATTTTGACTACTACGGCTTTCTTCGGTGAGTTTTCCTTTAAAGAACAGAGATTATTACTCAAATCTTCTGGTAGCATAGGGATAACTTTATCAGGAAAATATGTTGAGTTTCCTCTTTTCAAGGCTTCTCTGTCAATAATAGAGTTCGGTTTGACAAAAAATGAAACATCTGCAATGCCAACAAATAAAACTACGCCTCCTGGATTATTCTTTGAATTATCTGTCTCTATATAAATAGCATCATCTAAATCCTTCGCGTCATCTGGGTCTATGGTAATAAAGGGTTTGGTTATTTGATGTTTATTTTTTGAAATTTCATATTTTTCAGATATTTTTTTTGCTTCATTTAGTATCTTTCTTGGGAAAAACTGTCTCAGGTTCCATTCGATTGCAGCAATTTTTGAAAAGTTACTTGGACAAGTGATAGAGCCAAAAATGTGAAAATCGTGTATTTTAAAGATCTTATGATATTTTGAAGGTGCCCCTATCGCAAAATACCCAAATTTTTGGTCAAAATTTGCTCCCATTTTTAATGGAAGTACACTCAGTGGTTTATCCCCTTTTTTTGATAATGAAGCTAATCTCGCGCCTGTTTGATCATGAAAATACACAGCGAATATATAGTTCTTGGGATATTGTATTCTCTTTAAAATTGACACCTCTGGGCTTTTTTCTTTGAGAAACTTAATCGAAGCCACTACAAGGTCACCAATGTTTAGGTTATTTTTGTCTGAAGCGCTGCAAAAAAAATCGAGCGGTAAATCACCATTCGAACCACTAAGCGTAAATATTTCATCATGACTTATTCTTGTTATTGCAAGGATCTTTTTCGAGTTATGTTCTAGAGGCTGGATAATTATTTTTTTCTTTTTTCATCTATCAAAGCAATGCTCTCTTCGAGAGTTAGTGTTTGAACAGACTTTTCCTTCGGTATAGTAACATTAATCTTATTCCATTTAATATAATCACCGTAGCGACCTGACATAACTTTTACTTCCTCGCCTTCTGGATGCGAACCTAACACTTTTAGCTCTTTTCCCGCTCTTCCACCCTTATTATTTTTCTTTTCTGCTGCCTCTACCAATAATTCAACAGCTCTGTTCATGCCAATCGAAAAGATTTCTTCAAAATCCTTAATGTTGGCGTAAATCCGTCCATGTTTGATATATGGACCATAAGGGCCTATAGCTGCAATAACTTCAGACTGATCTTCAGGATGTAGCCCTAATTTTCTAGGTAGCTCTAATAATTGTCTTGCTCTCTCAATTGTAAGCTCTTCGACTGTATAGTGCTTCGGAATTGCAGCTCTTTTTGGTTTTTCCAAGCCATCAAGTGCAATTTCAAGATATGGTCCATAACGTCCATTTTTTATAAATATATCATTACCATCACTATCTTGACCTAAAGGTTCTTCTTGAGCTATTACATCAGAGGAACTTTGATTCAAGCTAGAATTTAAAGGTCTTGAGTATTTGCATTCGGGATACGTTGAACACCCAATAAATGCACCTGTCTTAGACAACTTTATCCCAAGCTCACCATGATTGCATGAGGAGCAGTTTTTCTGTATTTTTCCAGTTCCATCGTCGAACAAATAGTCGGCTAATTTTATATTCAAGTTATCCAGAACCTCAGTGATACTAAAGCTCATGGCGTATTCTACAGATTGAGATAACTCTTCCCAAAAACCTTTGATTACATCTTTCCAATGCTTTTCACCACTAGAAATATCGTCGAGGTGTTCTTCTAGCTTAGCTGTATAGTTATACTCAATGTATTTGTTAAAATATGCCTCAAGAAAAGAATTTAAAAGTCGACCAGTATCTTCGGGAACAAGCCTGTTTTTCTCCTTTTTCACATAATTTCTTTCTTGTATTTTTGATATAATCGATGCGTATGTAGAGGGCCTTCCTATACCTTCTTCTTCAAGACGCTTGATCAAAGAAGCTTCATTAAATCTTGGAGGTGGTTCAGTGAAGTGTTGCTCTTTATTAATTTTTTCCAATTTCATTTTAGATAATTCCCTAATGTCTGGGATCCTTTTGTCATCATCTTCTTTTTTCGTATCTTGAAATATTTTTAAATGCCCTTCGAATGTCACCACCTGTCCCGATAGTCTAAATTGAGCGCTATCGCATAAGGAAGAAATTAAAACTGTTGTCTGCAATACTTCTGCTGCTTGGGCTTGAGAAGCCAAAGCTCTTTTCCATATCAATGCGTATAAGTCCGATTCAGCCTTAGATAAATTTTTTGCATTTTCGGGTGTTTTAGAAAAATCTGTGGGCCTGATACACTCATGTGCTTCTTGTGCATTCTTTGCTTTATTTTTGAACACTCGTGGTTTTTCAGGTAAATAAAGGTCGCCCAAAGAATTCGAAATTTGCTTTCTTGCACTAGCTATGCCTTCAGGAGCCATTTCAATTCCATCTGTACGCATATAGGTTATCAGCCCAGCTTCATAAAGTTTCTGAGCAGTTGACATCACATCCCGAGGACTAACTTTTAAATTTGTACTGGCGTTTTGTTGTAATGTGGATGTCGTAAATGGAGCATAGGGGTTTCGATTTCTTTTTTGACTAGTAACAGATGTTACGTGGTATTCTTTCTGCTCAAGCTCATTTGCGGTTATATTTGTTGTATCAGTGTCCTTGAACGAAAACTTTTCAACTTTTTCATCGTTGAACAAAGAGAGGTTGGCTCGAATTAAGTTATTATTTTCGTCTTTAAAATCAGCAGAAATAGTCCAATATTCCTCCGTTTTGAATTTTTCTATTTCAATTTCTCTATCGACGACGAGTCTTAACGCAGGGGATTGAACCCGACCAGCTGATTTTGCAGCTCCTCTGAGCCTTTGCCAAAGTACTGGAGAAATATTAAAACCCATAAGATAATCTAATGAATTTCTTGCAAGATACGCCTCAACTAAATCTGTGTCTATTTCTCTAGGACTTTCAATAGCTGATAAAATGGCATTTTTTGTAATTGCATTAAATACAACTCTTTCTACAGCCATATCTGCTTTAAGTGCTTTTTTATTTTTCAATATTTCAAGAATATGCCATGAAATCGCTTCGCCTTCCCTGTCAGGGTCGGTTGCTAGGATAAGTTTAGAGCTAGACTTAAGCGCTTTAACAATCTCATCTAGATGCTTTTTGCTTCCTTTATCTATCTCCCATTTAGGTTTAAAATCATTATCAACATCAATGGAACCATTTTTTTTGGGCAAATTTCTAACATGCCCATAGGATGCAAGAACCTTGTATTGGTTCCCCAAATATTTGTTGATTGTTTTTGCCTTTGCTGGTGACTCTACAATTACGACATTCATCATGAAAAATCCTAACAGTTTTGTTTTAAATCTTACCCAATGTCGATCTTGTCAATCTTTTTTTTTAAATATTTGATAAACATTAAATTTGTTGCGACGATTTAACCGAAAATAATGTTTGAAATAAAAAGCAAAAATTTTTAGCGTTTTTAAGGTGCTTTGATTTGTTTTATAGTAGATTTTTACAAAATGTAAGCTATATATAATACAGTCGAATATTTGTAATTTAAAACTATGTTTAGGGGGTTTTATGAATAGTTTTTTACGACGTTTTTTAGATTTGTTTACGGCGGGTATAGGCACGGTTTTTTTTACAGCGTTCGCTTCCACGCTATTCGCTAATGACGGTTTAGATAAAAATTTACCTGTTATAGGAAAACCAATTCCAAACGGAATAAACTTCCAACCTCCGGTTACAGAGTTGGCTAGAGACATACAGTGGCTAGACAATGTTCTTTTGGTCATTATAACGCTCATATCAATATTTGTGAGTGCACTTCTTGTTTGGGTTTTTATCCGGTACAATCGAAAGGCTAACCCGACACCATCGTCTACTACCCATAATACTCCTATCGAAATATTGTGGACCATAATTCCAGTATTTATATTGATTGGTATTGGAGTTATTTCGTTACCTATTTTGCTTAAACAACTTAGAATTCCAGATAGCGATGTTATAATAAAGGCAACTGGGGCTCAGTGGTATTGGTCTTACGATTACCCCCAGCACGATTTTTCATTTGACTCGGTGATGCTTGAGAAAGAGGAACTTGCTGAGTTTGGGTACTCTCAGGATGAATATCTCTTGGCGACCGACAACCCAGTAGTTGTACCCGTTAATAAAAATATAACAGTGCAAGTGACAGCGTCGGACGTTATCCACGCCTGGAAGGTGATGTCGTTTGGTGTTCACCAAGATGGAGTTCCAGGACGGTTAGCTGAACTTTGGTTTAAGCCTGAAAAGGAGGGAGTGTATTTTGGTCAATGCTCCGAGTTATGCGGCTTAAATCATTCATACATGCCAATAGTGGTAAAGGTTGTTAGCGAGGAAGAGTATAAAGAGTGGCTCAAGAGAGCTTCAGAGAAGTTTGCTAGTTTAAGTGGTAATAGGCAAAAATCTATTGCGCTTGCAGAGAAAAATTAATTATCAAGTGTCGATTATATAGGTCATTGAGTTGAGCACGTTAGAAAGCATAGATGCAAAAGGAACAGGGTCCTTTAAAGACCTGTATTTGCTTTTAAAGCCTAGAGTAATGTGGCTTGCTGTGTTTACTGCTGTGGTAGGCATAATTCTAGCTCCTATTCAAAACAATTTGTTTCTATCTCTCATCGTATTGATTTGCATTTCTATAGGTGCTGGTGCGGCTGGGGTGTTAAACATGTGGTGGGATAGAGAGCTTGACAATATGATGGAGCGAACGAGTAGTCGACCTCTTCCTAATGAAAAAATAAGTTCCGATGACGCATTCGTCTTTGGTTTAAGTCTTTCAATATTTTCTGTAATGTTTTTGGGATTGGTGTCTAATTGGTTTGCTGCTTCTCTTTTAGCATTAACAATATTTTTCTATATTGTTATTTATTCCATGTTTTTAAAAAAAGCTACGCCTCAAAACATTGTGATTGGAGGAGCTGCTGGAGCGATGCCCCCTCTGATAGGATGGGTAGCAACTACAGGAACAATCTCTATTGAACCCCTTTTAATGTTTTTGTTTATATTTTTCTGGACACCTCCGCACTTTTGGTCACTGGCAATAATCACTAAAGATGACTACGCTAAAGCTAGTATTCCTATGCTCCCAGTTTTATATGGGGTGGAAAAGACTAGAAGATCAATACTTCATTATACGGTTATTTTAGTAATTTCTTCGCAAGTCATCTCTTTCTCAGAGATTGGTGGCCCCCTGTTTTTTTTGTTAAGTAACTTTTTAAACGCAGTCTTGCTGCTTTCCGCTGTAAATCTTGTTAGATTCAACGAAAATAGTGGATATGAAAGAGAAAGACGATTTTTTAAGCTCACAATTCTTTATCTGTTTTTATACTTCGGTTTTTTAGTGATAAGTAGAGCTTTTGAAAATTTGGAGTATGGCATGTCGTTAGCTTGGCCAGTTCTACTCTAAAAGATTTGGTATGAGAAGAGAGTTGAAACAATTAGAGTTAAATAGGGGCACCGGCAACACCAAAATAGGAATACTGTTATTTATAGTTGTGGCGCTTATCTTCTCTATAACCATAGTTAAACTAAAGCAAGGTTCGCTAATGCAGGGGTATGACCATATCATTAGACAAAATATGTTAGAAAAAGATGATGAATAATTCTGAAAAACCAAAACGTACACCGATATATTTGATTGGACTTGTATGCATAATGCTTTCTGCATCGTTCGCAGCGGTACCTTTTTATGATTGGTTTTGCAAAGTCACAGGCTATGGCGGTACGCCTGAAACTTATTCTGATTCGTTCGATGGCCCTATCTTAAACAAAACAATTAAAGTTCGATTTGATGCATCAAAGGCTAAAGATATGAGGTGGAACTTCATACCAATGCAAAATGAGGTAGAAGTCAAAATTGGAGAAACAGCACTGGTTTTTTATGAAGCACACAATCCAACTAGTGAGACTATTTCTGGTCAAGCCAGCTTCAACGTTTTTCCATTTTCAGCGGGAAACTATTTCAGTAAAATCGACTGCTTTTGTTTTGTTGAGCAAACTTTGCAGCCGGGAGAGCGAGTTAAGATGCCGGTAACATTCTACATTGACCCAGAGATTGATGAGAATATTGAAACCAGGAACATAAAATCGCTGACATTGTCATATACTTTTTATAAACTAGAAGAAGATACCAAATCATAAAATTTTAAGTGTGAGAGGAAAAAAATGGCACATGATAAAAATCACGATTACCATATTCTTAATCCGAGTTTGTGGCCGTTTTTAAGCGCTCTTGGGGCGTTTATTCTTCTATTTGGAAGTGTGCTGTTCATGCATGGAGGTAGTGTTTTTATCGCAGCATTAGGCCTTCTAGTGGTTTTATATTGTATGTTCGCCTGGTGGTCAGATGTAGTTTTTGAAAGTAAAGACGGTGACCATACACCGGTTGTTCAGATAGGTTTGAGATATGGTGTTATCATGTTCATTACATCTGAAGTTATGTTCTTTCTTGCTTGGTTCTGGACTTTTTTTAAACATGCCCTTTACCCTATGGAGGCCGTCGGTGGTGTTTGGCCGCCGACTGGAATTGAAACGTTTGATCCTTGGCATCTTCCTTTAATAAACACATTAATATTACTTTGCTCAGGTGCAGCAGCAACATGGGCCCACCACGCAATTGCGCATGAGAATGATAGGAAAGGTTTGGAAAATGGCTTAATTCTGGCAATTGGGCTTGGCGCTCTTTTCACGGTATTTCAAATCTATGAATATACGCATGCTTCGTTCTCCTTTTCAGGGAACATCTATGGGGCTAGCTTCTTCATGGCCACTGGATTTCATGGTTTCCATGTTCTTATCGGAACTATTTTCCTGCTTGTTTGTTTGATAAGAGCAAAAAAGGGACACTTCTCGCCTGATAAGCATATCGGTTTTGAAGCTGCAGCCTGGTATTGGCATTTCGTTGATGTTGTTTGGTTATTCCTTTTTGCTGCAATTTACATTTGGGGCGCTTAAGCGATCTCAAAATTTGCTTCTAAATGAATAGAAAGTGGCTTTTTGTTGTTTTTATAGCGGTACCTGGGTTACTGCTTTTGCTATACTTGGGCGTTTGGCAAATGAAACGACTAGCTTGGAAGGAAGGGCTATTAGAAAATATCAGTTATAATTTGAGTAGTGAACCCTCAATATTACCAACAGATTTAAAAAAATCAGAGCATAACTATAAAATGGTAGAGGTTGAAGGCTTTTTAGAGTCAAGAGCCATTTTTATTCTTACTCCAGTCAAAGGATCTGGAGCAGGTTTTAGGGTTATTTCCCCTTTGAAACTACAAGATGGAAGTAAAATTCTAATAGATAGAGGAGTGATAAAGGAACAAGATACGCACCGATTAGAAACTCTCGAACAACAGAGTTTAGTAAAAGGGTATCTATTTTGGCCGAACGAGACAGATTATTTCACTCCGGATCCAAACCTTAAGCGTAATATATGGTTTTCTAGAGATCTAGAAAAAATGGCGAGCTTTCTTGGAACTCAACAAATACTGGTAGTTGCGACAGAAAATAGACTTGACCCGAGTTTAAAGATGCAAGATCCGACTAGAGATATACCAAACAATCACCTTCAATATGCAATTACCTGGTTTATGATGTCTGTTTTATGGTTTGGTATGAGTGCGTACTTCGTATATAAAATGAAAAAAAAAAAGAAAATTGAGTAATGCTGTACTATTCGACCAGAGGACTAGATGATTCCAAAAACTTTAGTGAAGTCTTGCATTCGGGATTAGCTGGGGATGGTGGCCTATTTGTCCCAAAGTTCATTCCACAGTTAAATCATGAAATTTTAAATCAATGGAAATACCTTAGTTATGAAGAGCTAGCTATAGAAATAATATCATTATTTTCTGGGGATTGCTTTAGTAGGGCAGAGCTTTCTGAGATTGTAATTGAGTCTTACTCGGGGTTTCATCATGAGCTGAAAAGTCCCTTGACTAAATTAGAAGACAATCATTATTTTCTAGAGTTATTCCATGGACCTACATTAGCATTTAAAGACTTTGCTATGCAGGTAATAGCAAGAATGTTTGCAAAGACCCTGCCAAAGAAAGATATAAAAATTAATATTATAACTGCAACTTCAGGCGATACGGGATCAGCGGCTGTTGAAGCGTTTAAGGGTATATCAAACGTTAATTTATACGTACTTTATCCCCACGAAAGAATTTCACGAATACAAAGAAAGCAAATGACTACTTCAAATGCTAAGAATGTAAAAGTATATGCTGTACAAGGAACTTTTGATGATTGTCAATTGATAGTGAAGGAGTTGTTTGCGGACAAAGCCCTTGTGAGCGATGTTAATTTATCTGGCGTAAACTCAATTAATTGGGCACGAATCCTGGTTCAAATTATCTACTATTTCTCTGCTTTTTATCAGTTAAAAGACCTTTCCGCAGGAAAATTAAGCTTTAGTGTTCCTACCGGTAATTTTGGAGATGCTTATGCTGGGTATATTTCAAAAAGAATGGGTTTACCAATAAATAAGATTATTGTGGCAACAAATAAAAATGATATCTTGGATCGGGTTTTTAAGACTGGCGTTTATAAAAGTGATGGTGTGAGCAAAACATTATCCCCTTCTATGGATATACAAGTTGCCTCCAATTTTGAAAGACTACTATTTGATCTTTTGAATAATGATGCCGAAGAGGTTAGAAAGCTAATGAATAATCTATCTAATAAAGGTCACTTTAATCTCGAAAAAAGAATATTATCAAGGATTTCAAAAGACTTTAATAGTGGATCTGTGACAGATAATGACACCATTGCAACAATAAATGACTTCTATAATGAGAGAGATATAGTTTTGTGTCCTCATAGTGCTATTGGCGTGCGTGTAGCAAAAGACTTCATCGATACAGGAGAAACAGTTGTTTCACTTGGAACTGCACATCCAGCGAAATTTAAAGAGACTGTAGAGAGCGCATTAGAGGTGAGTATACCAATTCCCCCCGTGCTCGAAATTATAATGGAAAAGCAAGAGAGTGTAAGAGTGATACCACCAAATAAAGACAAAGTGGCAGAAGAAATTCGAAAAAGCTTTTTAAAAGAGAATTGAGCGTTAAGAAAGTTAGATCTTAGGCATGATTTTTGGTAAACCCGAAATTATATTGAAATCAACAAAGTTAGAGCTGAGAGGGCCTCAATATCACGATTTTGATCAGTGGCGTGATCTGAGAGAGAATAGTAAAGCATTTTTAGAGTTATGGGAGCCGAAAAGAGGTAATGATTTTTTCAAGCGTAATGCTTTTAACAGTAGAGTCAGGTGGGCAAAAAAAAGCTCTAAAGCAGGCCAAGCTTACCAATTTTTCATTTTCGATAAATTTCAAAATCTGCTAGGCTCAATCACTATTGAAAACATTAGGAAAGGGCCCTCTAATGCGGGCACCTTGGGTTATTGGCTAGGTAAGGAGCACACAGGTAAGGGTTTTATGAGAGAAGCAGTTTTGACTATTATCGACTTTTCTTTTAATAAATTAAATATTTCAAGATTGGAGGCAGCCACACTGCCAGAAAATAGATCTTCTCGAGGGCTTTTGGAAAGAGTTGGTTTTAAATATGAGGGAGTGGGGCAAAGCTATCTGCAAATAAATGGTCGTTGGAGAAATCATATTCTATATGGCTTGTTAAGAAGTGACAGAAGAGGGCGAGTGAAGGAGAGCTAAAATAATAGAGAAAGAAGAAGATTACTTTAAGTTCATAAGAAATATTAGAAACATACTTTCAGATAATACTATTATTGATATTTCTTCCTCCTATATATCAGAACCTCGGGGTCTATATAAAAACCAATCTCGCTATGTGATTAAGCCTAGATCGACTAAAGAGGTTTCCGAGTGTTTGAAACTTGCTACAAAATATAAGATTGGAGTTGTGCCCTGGAGTGGTGGTACTGGATTGGTAGGAGGCCAAATAGCACCAGATAAATATAGTGTGACTTTATCTTTGGAAAGGATGAATAATATTACAAATTTTTCTTCTATCAATCAATCTGTAGAGGTTGAGGCTGGGGTAGTTTTGGAAAGGATTCATGAATATGTAGACAAAAGAAATTTTTTATATCCTTTATCAATGGCATCAAAGGGGACATGTTGTATAGGTGGAAATTTGGCAACAAATGCTGGCGGAATTGGTGTATTAAAATATGGAAATGCAAGAGATCTTTGTTTGGGACTTGAGGTCGTATTGGCTGACGGCTCCATCATTAATGATATAAAGACACTCAAAAAAGATAACACAGGATACGACTTAAAAAACCTGTTTATTGGTTCTGAAGGATCTTTAGGTATAATTACCAGAGCTGTTTTAAGGCTCTTTCCTTCTCCACAGCATAAAATTGTGGCATTTTTTGGAGTGCAAAACTTTAATGCAGCCTTAAAAAGCTATTTAGAAATATCAACAAGGTTTGGGCAATATTTGCAAGCGTTTGAGTTAATAAGTGATGTAGGGTTACGGTTTCTTGAAGAAACGAAAATGGCTCAATCAACCATCCTAAGAAGTAAATCAGAATGGCATATCTTGATTGAATTTGGATACAATAATAGTTCAGTAGAGCTAGATGTTTATGAAGCTTTGGAAGACCTTTGTAATAAAAATATTATTTCGCATGTAGTTCTTGGTAATACAGAGACTAAAGCAAGAAAGTTGTGGAAAATGAGAGAAGACATACCTGAGGCTAATAGAAAAATCGGGGCAATTACGTCTCATGATATTGCTCTGCCGCTCGAAAATATGGAAAGCTTTATAGATAAAAGCCTTATTGAGATAAAAGAAATTAATAAATTTCTAAGAGTAAATTGCTTTGGGCATATTGGAGATGGAAACTTACACTTCAATGTATTTCCTCCTCGGGAAGAAAAAAACTCTAGTTATGTAAGAATAAAATCCAAATTGAATAATGTTATAAATGAAAATTGCAAAAGCTTAGGAGGTTCATTCAGCGCAGAGCATGGAGTTGGTCGATTAAAGGTTAAAGACTTAAAGCAGTATTGTGACCCAGGAAAATTTGATATCATGCGTAAGATTAAGAAAGCCATCGATCCTTTAACTATCCTAAATCCTGGAGTAATCTTAAGGCAAGATAATCAAGATATATAAATAAGATTTATGAAAAGCAGTCATAATAATCTAAGATTATTACTAGAGGCCAAGAATGACCATATCCAGGTTGAAACGTTATTGGACCTAGTGTTTACGCCTAGAAGAACTCTACTTAGCTCATATCAGTTGAGGAGTTCAGCAAACAAAGTCAACAATCTTTCCTATGTGATAAAAGATTATTCGAAAAAAGTTGTCGGCTCCATCAGGTTTTGGAATATACAGGTAGATAGTCATAGTAGTAGAGGTCTTCTTCTTGGCCCTCTTGCAGTCCATCCAATATACCAAAGTGAAGGTTTAGGCGAGAAATTAGTTTCAAACAGTATAGAAAAAGCATATTCCGAAAACTGGAATTGGATTGTTTTAGTTGGAGATTTGAGCTACTACTCAAAGTTTGGGTTCAGTAAACATCCAACTCGTGGGATATCCATTGGTAGTGGCTTTGACAATTCAAGGCTATTGGGCCTCGATATAAATGGTGAGTTTCTAAAAACATCTGTCGGTAGTTTGATTAAAGGAAACTAGTATATTCAGAATATCAAACTAGAGATTTTGTAGACCGAAGGCATCATGAAGACTTCTTACAGCTAGTTCCAGATACTTTCTTTCAATTAAAACTGATAGCTTTATTTCTGATGTTGAAATGACGTTGATATTGATGTTTTCTTGTGACAGTGTTTCAAACATTTTCTGGGCTACACCTGCATGTGTTTTCATTCCTATTCCAATAATAGAAACCTTAGCTAAATTCTTGTTTTCTATTAAGCGTTCATAAGAGATAACATTTTTTTCCTTCGCTCTCGATATAGCTTTTTTGGCATTATCTAACTCATCTTCAGGGCAAGAAAAAGTAATGTTTGTTAAACCTGTTTCGGTGTTACTCTGAACAATCATATCAATATTTACACCAGAGCTTGCTAACGGTCCAAAAATTTTTGCTGCTACTCCGGGTTTGTCTTCAATGTTTGTTAGCGTTAATTGGGACTCATTTTTTTGGAAAGCTATTCCAGATACGATATTTTTCTCCATAATTTCCCCTTCATCACAGACGAGTGTTCCCTCTTCTTTTAAAAAACTATTTAGCACTCTTATAGGTACTTTGTGGCGCATTGCAAGTTCCACTGCCCGTGTCTGCAGTACATTGGCTCCTAGCGAAGCCATTTCTAACATTTCTTCAAATGAAATTTTTTTTAGTTTCGAGGCATTTCTTTTTATTCTCGGGTCTGTAGTGTAAATACCTGACACGTCTGTATATATGTCGCATCTTTCTGCATCTATTGCTGCAGCAATTGCTACCGCTGATGTATCAGAGCCACCTCGCCCAAGTGTCGTTATTCTTCCTGCTTGCTCTATCCCCTGAAACCCGGAAACTACAGCGACTTTAACGCCTTCCTTAAAACTATTAATAATGTGGTTCGTCTTGATTTCTTCAATTTTTGCATTCGAATGAAAGCTATCTGTTCTAATCGGAAGCTGCCACCCACGCCAGCTTCTAGAAGAAATCTCTATACTATTTAAGGCAATAGCCAAAAGAGACGAGGAAACATCCTCACCGGTAGATATTAAAGAGTCATATTCAGGATCAACCAAGTTTTCAACTCCAACCTGTTTTGCCAGATGAACTAATTTATTAGTCTCTTTTGACATAGCAGATACTACAGCTACTATATTCCATCCATCCTTTATTTCATCGGAGATAATATCTCTCACAGCCCTTATTCTATCTATGTCCGCGACAGAAGTTCCGCCAAATTTCATGGTTAAAATTTTCATTGTATATTTTAATTTACTTTGTCATCACTCCACGGCAATGGAATGAAAGGAATGCCTTCATCTGCCAGATCTTTAGCTTCGTCCAAAGTGGTCTTTCCAATTATTGGTTTTTCTTTCTTCTCTCCATAGTGCATGGCCCTTGCTTCTGTAGGAAAATTTTCTCCTACATCTATTGCAGTTTTCTTTATCTTTTTTTTCAAAGCTCTAATTTCTTTCTCAAGAGTGCTTTGCGCTGAAATCAATGTCTTGTTCTTTCGTTCACTATCAGAACTTATTCTTGGTGCCATTAAAGACTTCTCAATTTTTTTGGAAGAGCATATGGCACACTCAAGGTGCCCATTTTTTTTTAATTTTTCGAATGATTCAGAGTCCGAAAACCAACTATCAAACTGATGACCATTTTTACAATTAAGAGTATATTTAATCATAAATTATTCTATTTTTTTGAAACACTAAGATGCCAACTATTGACTTTCTTTTCTGCTTCTCCTTTGAGTTATTGGTTGAAAAGCGATAGAAATATGGGTTTTACAATATGGTTTCCCTGGCTCAGATTCATGCCCACAAAACCAAAAAGTGTCTGTTGCTGGATCTCCTATTGGCCACTTGCAAGTTCTTTCAGTCAATTCCATTAGGGAAATTTTTTTTGATTTCATTTCCACTTTAAGTAGGTTTTTTATGGTTTCCTCGCTTAAATCGGAAACAACCTCGAGGGTGCTATCACGAGAAAGCTTTGAGTTAGCTGATGAGCTAATAGATTGATTATCGTCATTTAGTTTCTGACGGAAATCCGTGGGTTTCTTAGGTTTCTGCGGTCTGCCTCTTTTTTTCGGTTCCTGTTTTGCTTTTGGTGGGCGGCCCCTTTTTACATTTTTAATTGCTTTGGTCGGATTAGCTCCACTTTTTGATATGTTTGTGTCTCTATTTGATAACCCCAATCTATGTACTTTTCCAATCACCGCATTTCTTGTTATGTTGCCTAGCTCCTTAGCTATTTCACTTGCGCTGTTTCCTTCGAGCCACATTTTTTTTAATACAGCTACACGTTCGTCATTCCAGGCCATCATTAGCTCCAAAAATTATGGTGTAAAATTTTACAAAAAGAACGTATACAATGGTTTTATAAATAAATAAAGGATTAGTTAGAATTAATTATGGTACAAAAACCGGAAAATATTTACCGTTTTTCAAATTTTTTGGGCTTATTTACGCTTGTAGTGAGAGAACAGCGACGGTTTACTTCTATTTGGACTCAAACACTTTTAGCACCTATTGTAACAAGTGCACTTTTTATAGCAGTCTTCTCATTTGTTTTCACTGATAGAAATGGTGGATCATTTTCTAATAGCAATTATAGTTTGTTTCTTGCTCCCGGAATTCTTATGATGGTTACCATTCAAAACTCTTTTGCTAATACATCCACCTCTATACTAGTTTCCAAAGTCAACGGGAACATTGTTGACACGCTAATGCCATCATTGTCTTCTTTGGAATTGTCACTAGGGTTCATGATAGGTGGTGTTCTTAGAGGGTTATTCGTAGCAACAGGCGTTTTGGTTGTAATATTCCCATTTTTGAGTCTGTTTCCAGTTAATTTGTTTACACTATATTTTTACATAACGATGGGAAGTATTACATTTTCTTTGATGGGTATATTAGTCGGAGTTTTTTGTAAGAAGTTTGACCAAATGAGTGCGGTTAACAATTTTTTTATTGCCCCCCTATCGTTTCTTTCGGGAACATTCTATTCCGTTAGTAAACTTCCGGAGCCATTCGACGTAATCTCCTTGTTTAACCCTGTCTTCTGGCTGATGGATGGAGTAAGATTTGGAGCACTTGGTGAAGCAGAATCAAATATTTTCTTAGGGTGTCTTGGCGTTATGTCTGTTAACTTGATATTATTTATAACTGTCTGGAAATGGTTTTCTGTTGGATACTTTTTAAAGGATTAATGTCAGTTGAGCATCAAATTTAGAAAAAGAGAAACTTATGACTAAAATAGCCAATCGACCGTCCGAGACATCATTGATGGGTACCTATAGCCGATCTGATTTAGCATTTGTTAGAGGAGAAGGAGTATGGCTTTATGATAATAAAGGCAAAATATTTTTAGATCTAGCTTCTGGAATAGCAGTAAATTCGTTAGGCCACAGCCACCCTAAGCTAGTAAAAGTATTAGCTGATCAAGGAAAAAAACTCTGGCATACTTCAAATTTATATACAGTGCCAATTCAAGAGGACTTGGCAAGAGTACTGACCAAGAACACTTTTGCAGAAAAAGCTTTTTTTACAAACTCGGGAGCGGAAAGCGTTGAGTGTGCTATAAAGATTGCTAGGAGGTTTTCTTTTGCAAAGGGCCAATCAAATAGAAACAGGATAATCTCTTTTGAAGGATCTTTTCACGGAAGGACTATGGGTACAATATCAGCCGCCGGTAGCAGAAAGTTATTGGAAGGCTTTGGCCCTAGGTTACCCGGTTTTGACTTAATCAAAAGATTTTCTCTTGAAAGTGTTGAAAAAAAAATCACAAAAAGAACTTGTGCAATCCTTGTTGAGCCAATACTCGGGGAGGGAGGAATAGTAACTCTTTCCTGTTCTTTTTTAAAAGGACTTAAAGACCTTTGTGAAAAATATAACCTACTGCTTATTTTTGATGAGGTTCAGTCCGGTATTGGCAGATCTGGTCATTTTTTAGCTCATGAAAGCTGTGAGGTGACACCTGATATTGTGGCCCTTGCAAAAGGCTTGGGAAACGGCTTCCCTATAGGTGCATGTTTAGCAACTAAAAGAGTTGCAGATTGTATGGTGCCTGGAACTCATGGCTCAACTTATGGGGGTAATCCTTTAGGTTGTGCTGTAGCGTTAGAGACAACAAAACATATTTTAAAGCCACGCTTTCTATCTGAAATTCGTAAAAAAGGTGATTTCTTTAAAGAAAAATTAAATAGTTTAAAAGATAGTTTTCCAGATCAAATTTTAGAAGTGAGGGGAAGGGGGCTAATGTTGGGTTTAAAGTGCGCGAATAAAAATATTAAGCTTATCGATATGTGTCGACAAGAAAAGCTGTTACTAGTTCCAGGAGCATCTAATACTTTAAGAATATTACCACCTTTAACCATCACGTATAATGAAATAGAAGAGAGCACCATAAGATTAGAACGAGCGTTATTAAAAATGAGAAAATAATAGTGAATAATTTTTTGAACCTTAATGAAATAGCTCCAAAAAATTTGGAAGCAATACTTGAAGATGCGAGTAAAGTAAAAAAAGCATTCCTTGGCGATATTGTTTTGAATGAGCAATATAGTAGCTGTCTTAATAATACGATTACAGGATTACTATTTGAAAAGCTCTCTACTAGAACACGTCTTTCCTTTGAGGCTGCAGTATTGAAACTTGGTGGTCAGGTTTCGAATATTCGTAAAGATGAAATTCATTTTGGTCAGGGTGAAACGCTCCAAGATACGAGCGAAATGTTTTCTTTGTTTTTGGATGTGCTGGTTCTTAGGCTATACGAAGAAGAAAAATTATACGAGTTTGCGCAAAATTCAAAAATTCCAATAATTAATGGATTGACAAATGAGTCACATCCTTGCCAAGTACTAGCGGATATATTTACATTTCAAGAATTAAGAGGCAGTATCAGTGGGAAAAAAGTTGTTTGGTTGGGGGTCGCAAACAATGTATTTCAAAGTTTTTTACATGCAGCTGTTGCTTTAAATTTTCAAATTGTTTTCTCTGGGCCATCAAAGTTTCAGCCCCGTGAAAAAATGTTAGAATTTATACAAAATTACAACTCCGATATTCTTACTGTTGAACCAAATCCAGTTGTCGCAGTCGATAGCGCAGATCTTGTTGTAACGGATAAGTGGGTGTCCATGCATGATAATCAGCTTCCAAAATCAGATATAGATGATTTGACAAGCTATAGGGTGACCAAAAAACTACTTGGTTTCGCGAGAAGAGATGTCTTGTTTATGCATTGTCTTCCCGCTGATAAAGGTCAAGAGGTATCTCAGGACATTTTTGAAGACGAGAGATGTGTTACTTTACGAGAGGCAGAGAATAGAATGCATGTACAAAAATCAATTCTCAGATGGTGTTTGGGTTTATATTGAATTTTTAAAAAAAGTTTAGCACGAATATACCTAAAAGTGAAACGGTCGCAAAAAACACCAAAATATTGTTAGTTAAAAACATTTTTAAATTTGAGAGGGTATTTTTAGAAAGAACATTATCTTTATTTTTAGGAGATTTTGATAAAGAAAAATTCTGCATTGAAGCCAATTTTAAAACTTCATTGTTGGACGCTTTCTGTTCTTCTTCAAGCGCAATCAATTGTTTGTTGAAGTAAGCTATCATTTCTCGCTGGTGACTTTCAAGCTTGTCGATAGCGACTTCAAGTTCTTTGAATGCATTGTTTTGGGCGTTTTGAAATTCATCCAAACGCTCGTTCACTAAGGAAGTAACATTCTGCCTTATTTCTTCAATCTGATTGCCTGATAGAAAACGTTCTCTAACATCTTGTATGCGGTCTTTAATAATGTTGTTTTCCATATTCATTTAGCCTGGTGTCACCCTCTATTCTATTATAGTTAATCTCTATATGCAAAAACTGTGCAAATCTCAATAAGTTAAACTGTAAGTCAATTGGTGCCCGCTGCCGGACTTGAACCGGCACGACTTTTAAGTCGAGGGATTTTAAGTCCCTTGTGTCTACCAATTCCACCAAGCGGGCTTAGTAACGATTAACATCCATACCTTAGTATTATATACGTTTTGGCGTCAAGAGCTTTCAATTAGTTGTTGCTTTTATTATAGAATGGAATAAATGAAGTGGATCAACAAGATCAATTAAGGGGCCAAATATGGAGTTCATTGTCGTCTACCTTGCTATGCTGTTTATCTATGTTACCGTAGATTTTCTGTGGATAATGTTGTTTATGCAACCTTACTTTACCGCAAATCTAGGTCATCTTCTCAGAGAATCAGTTGGGACTAGTTTTCTGTTAACTTACGGATCTATATTCTTCATATTCTACGTTTTAGGTCTTTATTGGTTTGGAGTGCGAGCTGGCGTTGCTTCAAACTCCGCTCTCCTAGCGACGTTTTCAGGAGGTTTTTTAGGTTTCCTAGCTTACGGAACCTACGGCTTAACTAATTATATTTTTTTCAAGGGTTATCCACTATCTATAACTCTTTTAGATATCACTTGGGGATCATTATTAGGAGGTACGGTATCATTGTGTGGCTATTTGATTTTTCTACGCTTTTTCTACCAGACCTAATATCTTAATTATCAGTCCCTCGAAACCTCTTCTCAAGATCTAGAGCATAGCTATTCTCTATCTTGTTAAAGAGATTTTCTATTGGTTTAAATTCGTCACCAGCCTCTACTCTCTCAAAAATTGAACTGAAATTTCTATTGAAACAAGCCCACTGAACCTGATCTAGTGACTTGTCGAGGCAATTTTTAATTTTGATGGTTGTTTCAGGAATAAATGGTTCTGAAATCTCACTAAAGAAGAGCATAAGATTGAAGCCAAATCTTACGATTTTTGCGGCTTTTGCCTCATTAGTTTTAATTATCATCCAAGGTTGTGTACGTTGTAGATATTCATTTCCTATTGACCAAATTTTTCTCAAATGTGATGTAGCTTTTCTTATTTCTATTTTTGTCATTGCGTCATCATAGTTTTTGAAAGTTTTCTCAATTTCTGAGATAGTATCAAACTCTTCTTGGGCATACGTCATGCCCTGAGGTAATGCTTGGCCGAATTTTGACAACGTAAATTTAGTTAGTCGGCTCACAAAGTTTCCCAAAACGTCTGCTAAATCTTTATTTATGCACCACTGAAAGCTCTGCCAAGTAAAATCTGAATCTGAAGTCTCTGGCGCGTTTGAGAGTAACCACCATCGCCAATAGTCCGAGGGAAATAAATCTATTGCCTGGTTCATAAATACACCTCTTTTTTGACTAGTAGAAAATTTTCCACCTTCATAAGTTAACCAATTAAAACCTTTAATATAATCAACTAATTTCCAAGATTGATTAGCGCCTAAGAGAGTTGCTGGGAAAGAAAGAGTATGAAATGGGATATTATCTTTCGCCATGAATTGAACATAATGTACGTCTTTCGCTCCATGTTCGTTCAACCACCAACTTTTCCAGTAATCTGGAGATTCTTTTTTGCTATTTGCCCAGTCTATTGTTGATGAGATGTAAGCAATTGGGGCATCAAACCAAACATAAAATACTTTGTTTTCCATTCCTTCCCAAGGCCTCCCATCTTTTTCAACAGGGATTCCCCAATCCAGATCTCGAGTAATGCTGCGATCTTGTAAACCCTCACCATCCATAAGCCATTTCTTCGCTATAGATGTTGTTAAAATAGGCCAATTTTTATTAGACTCAATCCAAGCCAAGAGCCTATCTTTAAGTTTACTTTGCATTAAATAGAGATGGTTGGTCTTTACCAATTCTAACTTTTTTGAACCAGACAAAGCGGAGCGTGGATCAATAAGCTCGCTAGCCTCCAATTGCCTAGTGCAATTTTCGCATTGATCTCCACGAGCTCTTTCATATGAGCATTCTGGGCACCTACCAATGACATATCTATCGGGAAGAAATCTTTTGTCTTCATCAGAATATAGTTGTCTTTCTTCTACCATTTTTAAAAGACCATTTTTATCTAAATTTGATGCAAACATTTTAGTAAGTTTATGATTGCTAGTTGATGACGAACGCCCAAAAAAATCAAAAGAGAGAAAAAATTGCTCTGATAAATCTTTTTGAACCTGCCACATTTCCCTGCAATACTCTTCCGTGGATGTTTGATTTTCAATAGCCGCAAGCTCAGCGGGAGTCCCATGCTCATCGGTTGCACAAATAAAGGCAACTTCATGGCCTTTAGCTCTCATGTATCTTGCATAAAGGTCAG